>DATCFX010000567.1:0-2661 GCA_036509275.1 Pirellulales bacterium
TCCTGCACTTGCCCGTCTCGCTCGGCAGCGCCTTTGTGATCAATTATCTCAGCTCGCTGCTGAACCTGACGTTGCTCGTATTCGTGCCCGCGGCGCTCGGCTTGAGCCTGGGGCTGGCCGCGGCGCGCGGGCCTGCGATGCTGCTGCTGGTGCCGCTACTGGTGGCGTTTCTGCTGATGGTCACGGCACTGACGCACCAGCTTCAAGGCTGGCTGGCGTCGCTGATGGTCAATCAGCGCCGGCGGCGCACGATCCTGGCGCTGGTGACCGTCTCGTTCGTGCTGCTGGCGCAGTTGCCGAACCTGTTCAACATGTTCTCCCACTCGGGCCCCGACCAGCAGATCACGCGGCTGGCCGATCACCGCGGCAAGCTGAACCAGGCGCTTAAGCAGCACAAAATTACCCGCGCGCAATACGATCGGCAGTGGGAAGCGGCCCAGCGCGAGCAACAGGCCGAAATCGCCGCGGCCAGGCTGCGGGAATCCGAGCAGTGGGCCCGCAGCACGCGGCTGGCCAATCTGCTGCTGCCGCCCGGCTGGCTGCCGCTGGGGGCTCTGGCCGCGGCCGAAGGCCGGCTGCTGCCGCCGCTGTTGGCAATCCTGGGCATGGCCACGATCGGCACGCTCAGCCTGTGGCGCGCTTACCGCACCACGCTGCGGCTCTACACGGGCGACTTCACCGCTGGTCGCAAGCGGCCGGCTGCATCCGCGCCGCACGTGCCGGCGCCGGCCGCCGCGCAGCTGCTCGAAAAGCGGCTCCCCTGGCTGTCCGAACCGACTTCGGCCGTGGCGCTGGCCACCTTTCGCTCGCTAACCCGCGCGCCGGAAGCCCGCATGATGCTGCTCGGCTCGATCATCATGCTGCTCGTCATGGGTACCGCTTTTGGCCGCATCGCATCGAGTTTAGACATCGCTCCCGCCATGCTGGCGTTTGGGGTGATGGCCGTGATCCTGATGGGCATGCTCCAATTGAGCGGCAATCAGTTCGGGCTCGACCGCGGCGGTTTCCAGGCGTTTGTGCTGTGCGGCGCTGGCCGGCAAGAGATTCTGTTTGGCAAGAACCTGGCTCCGGCGCCCATCGTGCTGGGCCTCGCCCTGGCGGCCACGGCCCTGTTGCAGTTCGTCGTGCCGATGGGCCTCGACTACCTGCTGGCGGTGCCGCCGCAGTTCGTCTCGATGTACTTGCTGTATTGCTTGTTGGCCAACTGGATGTCGATCCTCGCGCCGGTGCGGATTCCTCCCGGCGCGCTGCGCGGAGCCAGGCCCGGGGGCCTGGCCGTGCTGCTGCAACTGGTCTTCGTGATGGTGATTTTCCCGCTGACGATGGCCCCGCTGCTGCTGCCGATGGGGATCAAGCTGCTCGCGCAGCAACTGGGTTTTGGCGCCGGCCTTCCCATTTGTTCGCTGCTGAGCGTGGCGGAGCTGGTCGCGGTCGTCGGCATTTACCGCTTCGCGATTGTGCGGCAAGGCCGGCTGTTGCAGGCGCGCGAACAAACGATCCTGGCCACCGTCAGGAGTCAGCCCGAATGATGTCCGTGGTCCGTGGTCCGTAATGCACAACTGACAACTGACCACGGACAACTGACGGCTTTAGAGCCGTTCCTTGATGCTCTTGAGCTTGTCGATCAATTGTTCGGCGTGCAGCAGGCCGCCAACCTTGACGACGAACTCGAAGGCGCTGTCCAAGGCCGCGTGGGCCGCCACTGGGGCGGCTGTCTTCGAGCCGGCCTTCCGCCCAGGTTTGCGTCTCCGCTTGCGCCCCGGCGCCGCGGCGGGCTTGTCGGCCTTGTCGGCCTTACCGGCCTTCTTCTTCAACTTCGCTTTGATGTTGTAAACCAGCCCCGGCGTGACGCCGATTTCCTTGGCGATTTCGGCAGCCGATTTGCCGGGGGTCGCACTGAGCGCTGCGCGGACTTCGGCAGATTTGCTGGTCGTGGATTTTGCTCTCGCCATGTTGCTCATCTCTCGGTGTCGTATATGGGTTAGGCCCTGCTACATTCAATCTCATACGATAATTGGGCCACGCGCTGATTTCTAGAAAACTTTGCCAAAAGGCTATCGGTCGCATGGATATTCCCCCACGCGTCCCAGCCATGTTGGCGCGGCCGCATCTTGTCTTGAGCCGCCGCTCGCGTGCGTATAGTAAACTCGTCATTTGCCGCGAAGCTTCGCTGCCAACCCGGTGCCGAGCCACGAACGCCCGCGCGGCCGCCTGGGATCGGTGACGCGGGAAGGACTATCCGTTGGCCCGGCTTAGTATCATTCGGCGTCACTGGGCGTTGACTCACAAACCTAGAAGGAAGCTCCTTACCGTGTCGAAGGCTGGGTCATCAAATTGCCATGCGTTTCGATACGCGGCAATCCCCGGGAACAACTGCGCCTCCTGGCGGGTTGCAAGGTATACCTGGGCAATATGTTTGGATCGAATGATCCCTGTCGGTAGCGGCATTGACCGCTCTTCGAGGCATTTGGTAAATGCCTCGATGCATGCAAACACTGGGCTCGATGCCACAGACCTGAGCCCATCTTATTCACCAGGCGCGTAGCGTGGCGGCTACTCGTCGGGCGGTTTTGCCGGTAGAACATGGCCTTTTCGATCCATGTTCGTGGCAGGGAGGCATCACCGGATGGGTGAAGCGAAAGACTGGCTGGGGGAGCCGAC
>DATCFX010000568.1:0-12082 GCA_036509275.1 Pirellulales bacterium
TTTGTTCGCGACCGTTACAATCCTGCAACTCGCCGCCGTTGCAATGGAACAACTGGAAAAATCGGCAAAGTCGTGGATGCACGGTGTGCTGAATCGCGGCTGCTAGCAAAGCCCCCACGGACCGCAGTCCGGTGGGCTTGGGATTCGCGCCGGGAGCCGCGTTTTAGCGCGGCTTTTGAGACAGGGGTTTTTCCAGGTGATCGGCCAGCGAGCCGGTGCGGCTCTGGCCCTGCTGGTTGGCCTGCCAGAACTGCCCGGTGGCGACATCCAGGCCCGTGAGCCAGCCGTCGCCGTAGACAAACGTGTCGATGCACACGGCGTGTCCCAGGTTGCGCGGCCAGCCGTTTTCCTGGTACGTGTGGCCGCAGATCATGGTCTTGCCCGAGCGGTGCGGCGGCGGGTCGCCGAACTTTTGCCAGCGTAGCACGCTGATCGGCTGATTGGTCAGCTCGCGCTTGGGATCGATATTGGCATGTACGAAAAAATGCTTGGGCGCCTCGAACCAGTCGACGCACTGGTTCTCCAGAAAATTCCAGTGTGCGGCGGGAACTCCGGCCAGCGTGCCGTCGTAGCCGTGCTCGGCGTAGCTGTCCAGCGTGTTCTGGCCGCCGTATTGCAGCCATTGGGCATAGAGCATCGGCTCGCGCCGCGCGTCGAGCATCATCTCCTCGTGATTGCCGCGCACGGCAATCAGCCGGCCGCTGGATGCCAACTCGACTAGCCGCTCCATCACGCCGCAAGAGTCGGGTCCGCGATCGACGTAATCGCCCAGCGTGACCAGCCAATCGTCGGCCGTCGGGCCGATCGCCGCCAGCAGCGTGTCGAGCGCCACCAGACAGCCGTGAATATCACCGATAGCCAATAGTCGCATGAGCCGCCAATTCTGTTGGCCATGAATCGCACGGATGACACAGATAAAAAACCCGTGTGATCCGTACCATCCGTGGTTTTTTACTTCGTGTGGTGTTTGCCGGCCAATGGATCATGCCGGCGATCGAATCACGCCCCAAAAATCCGCTTGATCGAATACACGGTGGCGGCTCGGCCGGCGCGGCCGATGGACGTCGTGAGCGGAATCTCCTTGGGGCAGACGGCCACGCAGTTCTGTGCGTTGCCGCACATCTGGATGCCGCCCGGCTCGGTCAGCGCGGCCAGCCGCTCGTCGGCGTGCATGCCGCCGATCGGGTCCTTGTTGAAACGGATCACCTGGCTGATGGAATGAGCGCCCATAAAGCCCTGGTCGAACGCGGCCCGTCGGCGAGCGGTGAATTCGGCTTCGGTCTCGTCGTCGCGCCGCGTGAGCTCGATCTTCACGTATTGCGGACAGGCCTCGAGGCAGCAGCCGCAACTCATGCACTGGCTCAGCGGATACGTGTCGCGCTGCAGGTCGGGGGCTTGCCGCGGCCCGGGACCGAGATCGTAATAGCCTTCGACCGGCACCCAGGCCTTGATCTTCTCCAACGCGCGAAACAGCCGCGCACGGTCGACCACCAAGTCGCGCACCACCGGAAACTTGCTCGCCGGCCGCAGCTCGATGCCCTCGGCCTGGTCTTCCAACAAGCGGTCCACGAGCGCCGAGCAGGCCTGCCGCACCCGGCCGTTGATGACCATCGTGCATGCGCCGCAGACTTCTTCCAGGCAGTTGCAGTCCCAGGCCACGGGAGCCACTTTGCGGCCGTCGGCCGTTTCGGCCCGGGCGGCGATGCGCTGCAGCACGCTGATCACGTTCATGTCGTTTTCGCGCTCGACCCGGTGCCGCTCCCAATAGCTGGGCGCGTCGGGGGCATCTTGCCGCAGAATGCGGACCTCGAAGCTGCGCGGGGCGGCGTGGTCGCCGCCGCTCGTCCCGTGTTCGTCGGTATGATTCATAAGTTGCGATCGGTCCTGAGGCACGGGGCGAGTCCCGCGGCTAAGTTACGTTGAACCATTCAACTGGCGGCAGCGGCCTCCGACGCCGGCGTGCCGGCCGAACCGTTGCCTTGGCGTGCGGGCTGCCTGGCCGCCTGCCGCTGCTTCCAGACTTCTTCGATCAGCTCGCCGCCCACCAGGCCATACAACCGCGGACGCGGCGGCAGCAGCGAGGTGTCCACGCTCTCGTAGCTCAACTGCGGATCGCCCGCGGGTGAGCAGACGGCAACCGTGGTCTTGAGCCATTTGCGCGTGTTCTCTTCGAAGCGGTCGCACCACACTTCGGCCTGGCGGCGATGCTCGGCCGGATCGACCGCATCCAGGCCCGGCATGGCGAACTCCGGCTTGTAATGCGCCCCGCGGCATTCGTCGCGCTGGAGCGCACCGAGCACGATCGCCTTGGCCAGCGGAAACATGTCGCGCAGCGCCTTGGTGAACACCACGTTTTGGTTGGTCCAACTGCCGGTGTCGGAGAGCGAGCATTTTTCGGCCCGCACGGCCAACTCGCTGACCTGCTCGTAAGCCTCGCGCAGTGCGTCGTTGTGGCGCACGACGGTGGCCGCGCGAGTCATCACCTGGCCGAGCTGCTGGTGCAGCAGGTAGGGATTCTCGCCGCCGCCGGTGCGGCGCAGCAGCGCGTCGTGGGCCTGCTGCTGCTTCTTGCGGGCACTGTCGAACAGCCCCGATCCCTGCTCGGCCGCCGTGCCGCCGGGAATCGATTTCATCCAGCTCTGCAAGCTGGGAGCGACAATAAGCCCGCTGAAAATGCAGCTCAGCAGCGAGTTAGCGCCCAGCCGGTTGGCGCCGTGGTACTGGTAGTCGCATTCGCCGATGGCGTACAAGCCGGGGATATTCGTGGCCTGGTTGCGGGGCGAGCCGAGTTGCAGGCCGCCGGCGGCCGTGCGCTCGTAATCGACCCACAGCCCGCCCATCGAGTAGTGGACGGCGGGGAAGATCTTCATCGGCACGTCGCGCGGGTCGACGCCCTGGAACTTTTCGTAAATCTCGAGGATGCCGGCCAGCTTTTCGTCGAGCACTTTGCGCGGGATGTGCGTCAGGTCGAGATAGACGCACATGCGGTCGCGCTCGACGCTCAGTCCCTCCTGCGTGCAAACGTTGAAGATTTCGCGCGTGGCGATATCGCGCGGCACGAGGTTGCCGTATTTCGGATAGCGTTCTTCGAGGAAGTAATAGCGATCGCCTTCGGGAATCTGATTGGCCGGCCGCGTGTCTTGCGGGCGGCGCGGGACCCACACGCGGCCGCCTTCGCCGCGAGCGCTTTCGCTCATCAATCGCAGCTTGTCGGCGCCGGGAATCGCGGTGGGGTGGACCTGGATGAACTCGGCGTTGGCGTATTTGGCTCCCGCGCGGAAGGTGCGGCTGGCGGCGCTGCCCGTGCAGACCATCGACATGGTCGATTGGCCGTAGATCAGCCCGCAGCCGCCGGAGGCGACCACCACGGCGTCGGCCGGAAACGCCCGAATCTCCATGCTCACCAGGTCCTGGCCCACGCAGCCGCGGCAGACGCCGGCGTCGTCGATGATGGGACCCAGGTAATCCCAGAACTCGTACTTTTTGACTTTGCCGGCCACTTCCCAGCGCCGGACCTGTTCATCGAGCGCGTAGAGCAGTTGCTGGCCGGTGGTGGCGCCGGCAAAAGCGGTGCGTTTGAAGAGCGTGCCGCCGAAGCGGCGCTGATCGCGAAAGCCTTCTTCGGTGCGATTGAAAGGCACGCCCAGGCGATCCATCAGGTCGATGATCCTGGGGCCCCAGTCGGTCATTTCCTTGACCGGCGGCTGATGCTGCAAAAAGTCGCCGCCGTAGACCGTGTCGTCGAAGTGCAGCCACTCGCTATCGCCCTGCTGCCGCGTGAGATTGTTCACGCTGTTGATGCCGCCTTGCGCACAGACGCTGTGCGAACGGCGGACGGGGGTGAGGCTCATCAGGTCGACGTCAGTGCCGCTTTCGGCCAGCCGCATGGCGGCCGCCAGCCCGGCCAGCCCGCCGCCCACGATCATTACGCGTTGCTTCGCCATGACTGAATTGCTACCTATTTTTCGAGAGACGCTTGCCGAGGGGCCGGCTCGGAGTCCGGGGTCTTGCGCAGTTCGTCCTGGCGAGCCTGCACCGTATCGAGCGATTGCTTGACCTCGGTAATCTTATCGTCGACGCCAAGGCCCCCATCGTGCTTGACCCGCTCCAGTTCGGTCAGCCGGCCTTCCAGGGCCACGCGTTCGCTGGCCAGTGCCGTGGCTTCGTCGGTCGTGGTCATGCCCACCAGGGCACCCAGTCCGATGGCCGCCACGATGATGCCGATCGCCCCGCACAGCCAATTCGCCCGGCGCTGCGCGGCGGGCGTGGTCCATAGCCCCCAGGTAATGCCCATCGTCCAACAGCCGTTGGCCAGATGATAGACGCAGGCCAGGATGCCCACGACGTACGCGATCCGCACCGGCACGCTGGCCAGTGCCCGGGCCGCTGAACTGGTGGCCAGGTCGGCATTGAACTGGGCCCCGTAATCGTGAATAGCCCGCGTCCACCAGCCGGCGTGGATCCAGCCATGCATCTGGAAGACATGGTAGAAGATGAAGAACAGGGCGATCCAAGCCGTGGCCCGCTGAAGCATGTAGCGGAAGTTGCCGGACAGCCGATAGCTCGACGTGTTCGAGAGGCCGCTACGGATGATGATCACGCCAACCACGGCATGAAAGATCAGCGGCAGGAAGATGAACGTCCACTCGACAAACGGGAGCGCCGGCCCCAGCGAATGGATCGTGTTGACCTGGCGCTGGAAGTTGTCCGGCCCGCCCAAGACGCTGGCGTTGGTGATCAAATGGATCACCATGTACGCGCCCACCGGCAACAATCCACTGAGCGAATGCAGCCGCAGGATCAAAAACTGGTGGCGGAGCAAGAACGACGAGGAAGACGAAGAAGGCGCCGCGTCCACCGGACCATCCTTTCGCACGCGAAAAGTTTTCGGCGGGGGCCGCGACCCCCTTCCGGCTTTCGGCCATTTTCAAGCCGGCCGGCCTTGATCGGGGGGCGATCGAAGCTAAACCCTTGTGCCGTAAACGGCTAGTATAGGGTTCATGCCGGAACTGACAAGCGACTGGCTTAAGCTACCTAAATTGTCTATTCGACTGCCTGTTTGGCAGGCCACCGAAGCCGAATTTTGGCGCTTAAACTTTGCCAAGCGCCTAAGCTGTCTTCCTGCAAAACATCGCGTATGATAGATAAGGGCTTGGAATTCTGAGAGTTAGGCGTCGCGGCGCGGGCCAGAAAAGATAAAGGCTCGCGTCAGGCATTGCAGTTGCAACGCGCTTCTGCCTGCACTGATTTGATTGGGACAATCCGACAGCAACCGCGTGGCGCCCACAAGCGCGATTGAACCGCTCAGGCGAAGACCATGATCGCCCGTTATTCGCTGCTGATTACCGACGACGACGCGGGTTTCCGCGAGACGCTTCGCTCGCTATTTGAGCCGCGCGGTTTTCGCACGCTGCTGGCCGGCGACGGAGAAGAGGCGTTGCGGATCGTCGAGCACGAGGACATTCACCTGGTCCTGCTCGACATGCACATGCCGCGGCTAACCGGTCTGGAAACGCTGGAGCGCGTAAAACGCTTCAAATCGCGGCTGCCTTGCATCCTGATGTCCGCCGCGGCCGACGAAGAGCTCGTCCGCCGGGCCATGCTGGCCCAGGCCTTTGCCGTGCTGCACAAGCCGGTGAGCCAGGGCAAGGTCACCTCGACCGTGCTGCTGGCGCTGGAGCGGACCTACAACTGGTCCGCCGATCAGCCGCTGCCCGGCGTGCCGGAACAGCGCCCCGGCCAGCATCACGGCGACCGCCGGAATTAAGAGCACGGCCCATAAATGGGCCGGCTAAATAATCCATTACACCGCTTGCGATTCGTCGCTGGCGGCTTCGCCGGCTTCTTTGATCGGCGGGCGCTTGCGCTCGCCGGCGGTGCCGGGCACGATCTGGGGACTGGGCGAGTTCTCTTCGATAATCCGCCGCAGGTCGTCGGCGTCGATCACTTCGCGCTCGATCAGCCGCTCGGCCAAGGCAATCAACGCCGGCTTGCGCGAACCGACAATGGCCCGCACCTTGTCCAACGCTTCTTCGATGATCCGCGTGATCTCCTCATCGATTTCGCGGGCCGTCTGCTCGCTGTGGCTCCGCTCGCGCGGGCTGTCCGAGCCGGTGAGAAACGGGTTGCGGCCGCTTTCGCGATAATTGACGCGGCCCAGGCGGCTCATGCCGTAGTCCATGACCATGCTCCGCGCCAGTTCGCTGGCCCGCTCCAGGTCGTTCTGAGCGCCCGTGGAAACGTCGTCGAAGATCGTTTCTTCGGCCACCGTGCCGGCCAGGAACACCTGGATGCGGCTTTCCAGTTCGCCCTGGGTCATCAGGTAGCGATCGCCTTCGGGCCGCTGCATGACATAGCCCAGCGCGCCCAAGCCGCGAGGAATGATCGAGACCTTGTGGACCGGATCGGTGTTGGGCAGGCTGTAAGCGACCAGGGCGTGGCCGCTCTCGTGGTACGCGACACGCTGCTTTTCTTCCTGGTTGATGACGCGCTGCTTTTTCTCCAACCCGGCGGTCACGCGCTCCACGCCCTCGTTGAACTCCTGCATGCCAACGGTCGTTTTACCCTTGCGGGCAGCGAGCAACGCGGCCTCGTTCACCAGGTTGGCCAGGTCCGCGCCGACAAAGCCCGAGGTGATGGCTGCCACGTCCTTGGTTTGCACGGCCGGGTCGAGCTTGACGTTCTGCACGTGGACGTCGAGGATCTTTTCGCGTCCGCGCACATCGGGCCGATCCACCAGCACGTGCCGATCGAAGCGCCCGGGCCGCAACAGCGCCGGGTCGAGCGTTTCGGGGCGATTGGTGGCCGCCATCACGATCACGCCGCTGTTGGATGAGAAGCCGTCCATTTCTACCAGCAGCGCGTTGAGCGTTTGCTCGCGCTCGTCGTGCCCGCCGACGACGCTCGAGCCGCGCGTCTTGCCCAGCGCGTCCAACTCGTCGATGAAGATGATGCAGGGGGCCTTGGCTTCGGCCTGCTGAAACATGTCGCGGACGCGGGCCGCTCCGACGCCGACGAACATTTCGACGAAGTCCGAGCCCGACAGGCTGAAAAACGGCACGCCCGCCTCGCCGGCAATGGCCTTGGCCAGCAGCGTCTTGCCGGTGCCCGGCGGACCGACGAGCAGCACGCCCTTGGGAATACGGCCGCCGAGAATCTGGTATTTTTCGGGCGTTTTGAGAAATTCGACGACTTCGCGCAGCTCTTCCACGGCCTCGTCGATGCCGGCCACTTCGTCGAACGTGATGCCCACGTCTTCCTGGGCGTACATTTTGCCGCGGCTGCGGCCAAAAGCCATCGGCGAGCCGGCCCCGCCCAGCCGCCGCATCATAATGAAGAACACGCCCACGAACAGCACGGTCACCAACAGCATGGGCACGTAGTTCAGCAGGGCGCTGCGGGCGTGCTCGGCGGTAAAGTCGTCGAAGCCGTTTTGCTCGAGCAGTTGGGAGAGCTCGCCGTTGTCGTTTTCCAGGCCCAAGCGCGGAGTGGTGAAGGACACGCCCGGTCGTGGTTCGCCTTTGGAATCCTTGGGGCCGGCCAGCAGCGTGCGGTCGATCTTGCCGGAGATCTCCGTCTGGCCGATGACCAGGTCGCGCAGGTTGGAATAGCGCACCCAGTGGGGCGCGGACTCGGTGCCCTCTTCGTAGGTGATCGAGCCCTTGGGGTTGCGGTCGGGACTGCCTTCTTTGATCAGCTTCAGCAGTTTGCCGGTGGGAATATCGACTTCCTGGTGGCGTGGATTGAACCACATCACGCCGATCAGCACGCCGATGCCCAATGCCAGCAGCGACCACACCAGGTTGTTGCTCATCGACGACGATTTTCGCTCCGGCGGCTTGCGGCCGCCCGGCTCATCTTTTTTGCTGTCCATAACGCGTGGATCCTTATGTACTTTGAGCAAGCCAGATGACGGTTTGGCCCGTCGGCCGCCATCATCCATCCGCGACCGGCCACAGAGGCGCCCTTCGCGCCTCTTAGGATCGAACGAAAAGTAACTTCTCCGCAAACCCCTCGCCCCTTGCGGGAGAGGGCAGGGCGAGGGGCCGGCAATAACGGAAGTTATTTTTCGTTCGATCCTTATCCATTGGGCCGTTTCCATAATACGGGTCAGGCATTGGGCATACAACGTGCCAGGTGTGAACCTCGCCGCCGGCGCGGGCCAATGGTGTGCAGACGAAAGAGCCACAACTTTACGGCGGTTGGCTTTAAGCCGACGACGAAACCCGCCACTGGATGAACCCCCTCGGAAGTTGTATGTGCATGGATGAAGCTGGACAATCCCGTGTAGGATCGGCGTCCCTTGCAGGGATGACCCTTCGCCGGCGGGAACTGAGTCGGTGGCGTGCTTAAACTGGCTCGCCGGCTTGGCAAGCGGCGGCAAAAGATGTCGCATTGTTATTCTGGTCTTGCCGGCCCACACTTGGTCGCAATACCGGCTGGGGAATGCTCGCCGGCATGTTTGCTAAGTAAATGGACGGGAGCGGAAAAGCGCCAGAGCGCTGCGTTCGGCAGGGCTGTACTGCTCGGCTGCGTTTGGCAAGTCACCCGGAGCACCAACCCTAAAGGCAGGAACCCTTGTGGCCAGTGATCCGCCAAGTCAGAAGGGACCACTTGAACAAGCCCGACGCTCGAACCTTGGGCGCCCCGGCTATCGCTTCAACTTCCTCAAGCCGCATCACGCCTACTACCAAAACTGGCTTGAAATGCGCCGGCGGCGGAAGCTGTTCTTTCTGGCGCCTGTTCTGGCGTGGCCCGTCATGGCATTACTCATGTTCGCGCTTTGGCCAGTATGCTTACTGCTGCGCTCGGATGCCCCGGCAGGCGTCGTGCCGTTCGTGGTGATGGGCGCTTTGCCCGTCGCGTGGTTTTACTGGAGGTTATGGCCGTGCCCCAGATGTGGCCGCGCCTACTTTGTCGGGCTGCAATACTGGGGATCAGACCAGTGCAAAAACTGCGGACTGGCGAGATACGCTCCCTGCGATCCGGCGGAGCAGCAATGGGAGTTTGAGTCGCATATGCCGGAAGCAAGCGCCGAAGGAAGAAAATAACCACCTGCTGGTGCGAGTGCGGCCCTACACATTTCCGGTGCTTGCCACAAATCAATAAATGAACTCTCAGTTCGATGACGCGTCAGTGCGTTGGCGGGCGTCGCATCGGCGATCTGAAAACTCTGCGCGAAGAAATCGCAGCCTGGTCCGACGACGTCAACAAAGCTCAGCGCGGCGTGGGCTGGCAGACGAAAATCAACGACGCTCGCCGCAAACTCAAGTCCGTCTATCCCAAAATGATGCCGTGACAAGGCACGAGGCTTGTTTTCGTAAGCCATTCTGCGGTAAGCTGCTTATAGAATTAATTCCGAGTGGCCTGGCTTGTCTCGGCTGCCCCCTCAGAGATGCTGCGGCACGCCGCAGAGGAAGCTATTGAACCAGAAGCTGGAGCGCGGCATGCAAGTCTTTATCAGCCATGCGACTGCCGATCTGGAAGTTGTCCGGCAATTGTCGCAGGCGCTTCAAGCCGCGGGCTTCCAAGTCTGGAACCCAGCCGACGCGATCTTACCAGGTGATAATTGGGCGCTGGCGACCGGCAAGGCGCTGGAACAGTCCGAAGTCCTCATCGCGATTCTTTCGCGGAATGCGGCGAACTCGCCGTGGGTGCAACAAGAGGTCCAATACGCGCTGACCTCAGGCAGCTATCGCGGACGGGTCATTCCCGTTCTTCTAGATATTGCAACATTCGAAGCAGACAAAGACGTGCCTTGGCTGTTATTGCGGATGAACCCGGTTTATCTTCAAAGTGGGTCGCTCGATCTCGGTCAAGTCGTGGCTCGGGTCAAGGATGCCGCCGAGACCGGATCCCATGCCTCCGCTTGAGGCCTTTCTCTCGCACTCCAGCCACGATCGCGAAATGGCTGATCGTCTTGCGCAAATCCTCCGCGCGCACGGCGTGCCGACGTTTTACAGCCCCACTAATATTCTCGGCGCGCAGCAGTGGCAGGACGAAATCCTCGGGGCGCTTCAACGCTGCGATTGGTTTTTGGTACTGCTCTCACCGGAAGCGATCAATTCCATGTGGGTTAAGCGCGAGGTGGCCTACGCGCTGAGTGAGCCTCGCTACGAGAACAGGATCGTTCCGCTGAGCTATCAACCTTGCGAACTGGGCTCGCTGGCTTGGCTCAAGCTGTTCCAGATAATCGACTTCCAAGGCGAGCTTGATTTTGGTTGTCGGGAGCTGCTAAGGGTCTGGGGCCTGGGACTTAAGCCAAGCGAATAACGGAGGGAAATGGAAAAGGAGACATCACTCGTTGGGGATCTCGAAACGGAGCTCGAAACCGGGACGCAGGCAGTATTGTAGTCGCGATCGTGAATTGAAAAACTAGCTGCGTCCGCGCTTCGACACTCCCTTGTCTGCTGCGTTCCCCCACAGCTTGCGCTCACGCCGGCCCCGTACGTCTCGTCTCCAGTCACGTCTGGTAAACCGGGACGGTTCCAGGATCGTGCACCGCTTGCATCCTGCTGCGTGTTGCGTCGAAATGCGGGCTATGGTCGCTGCCCAAGATGCCACCGACGAAGGTGTGTCGGAAGCGATCGCCCGGCTGCGAGACCGCGCCGTCGAAGAGCACCGCAATGGCGAAACCGCGGAGTTCGTTTAGATAGCGCAACCGCACGACACAGAGCTTCCGTCCGCTCGGGTTGTGGCGGCGGCCGGAAGTCGTCTAGAATGCCGGAAACCGTTATTGGGCTGTAGATTACATTGCCGGCCAGCTTGCTTGCTAAGCGCGCGAGCCCCCGGCGGGAAAGTGCCCTTTCATTTTCGCTCTGCTTATCAATTTTCCGATATCGCCTGGCAATCCGGCCCCCGCTGACCCGCACGCATGAGCGACCAAGTCACGAAAGTTGCCGTGCTGGGCTCGACCGGCAGCATCGGCCGCAATGCGCTGGAGGTGATTGCCGCCTCGGGCGGACGGCTGGAAGCGGTGGCCTTGGCCGCGCATCGCAATACCGAGTTGTTGGAAGAC
The DNA here is from genome assembly GCA_036509275.1 of Pirellulales bacterium. GTDB lineage: Bacteria > Planctomycetota > Planctomycetia > Pirellulales > PNKZ01 > DATATB01. Next base: position 11,018 of record DATCFX010000568.1, read on the forward strand.
CAGGCTGCAAGGTTCAATCCGCGCTGGGTCGTCGTCACCGATCCGCAGGCCGCGGCCGAGCATGCCTGGTCGCGGCTGGGTTCCGCCGAACTTTTGGTCGGCTCCGAAGCGCTGGAGCGGGTCGTGGCCAGCCCCGAAGTCGAGATCGTGCTGTCGGCCATCGTCGGCAGCGCGGGCTTGCGGGGGACTTGGGCCGCGCTGGAGGCCGGAAAGACGGTAGCCCTGGCCAATAAGGAAACCCTGGTCATGGCCGGCCCGCTGGTCATGGATCTGGCGCGGCGGCGCGGAGCCCGTATTCTGCCGGTCGATAGCGAACATAGCGCCGTGTTCCAGGCGATGGAGGCCGGCCGGCCGGGACAGGTGCAGCGAATCATCCTCACGGCCAGCGGCGGCCCGTTTCGCAAACATTCGCTGGCCGAACTGGCCGAAGTCACGGTGGACGACGCGTTGGCGCATCCCAACTGGCGGATGGGCCGCAAAATCACCGTGGATTCGGCCACGATGATGAACAAGGCCTTGGAAATCATCGAGGCCCGCTGGCTGTTCGACATGCCGGCCGAGCGGATCGAAGTCGTGATCCATCCGCAATCCGTGGTACACTCGCTGGTGGAGTTTGTCGACGGCTCGGTCGTGGCCCAGCTCAGTCCGCCGGACATGAAGCTGCCGATCCAATACGCGTTGACCTATCCCGAACGTCGGCCAGGGATTGCGGCTCGCATGGATTGGCAAAAGGCCTGGCAGTTCGACTTCGAGCCGCCGGACCTGGAGCGCTTCCCGGCCTTGGAATTGGGCTGGGAGGCGGCCCGCTCTGGCGGCACCACCGGCGCCGTGCTGAATGCCGCCAACGAAGCCGCAGTAGCCGGCTTCTTGTCCGGCGAGCTAAAATTCACCGAAATCGTTCCCACTTGCCGCAGTGTGCTGGCAAATCATCACTTCGAGGCCAATCCGTCGCTCACCCGGCTCGCTGAGTTGGACGCATGGGCACGTCAGGAGGTTGCACGTTGGGCTTGTCTCTGATCGCTTACTGGTTGCTGGAACCATCGAATTGGCTGCTCATTTTCGAGG
>DATCFX010000569.1:0-6061 GCA_036509275.1 Pirellulales bacterium
GTGCCGCCGAAGGTGAAGTTGCCGTTGATGGTCGTGGAGTTGGTCACGGTTTCGGCCGTGGTCGCCGATAGCAGCGTGCCGCCGTCGGAGATGGTCAGCGGGCCGGTGCCCGCCCCGGCGGCGTTGCTGAAAATGATCGACGTGTCGGTATCCAGCGTGACACCGCCGGCAAAAGTGTTGGTCGCGCCCAGCACGACCGAGCCACCGCCGGTGATCAAGATGTTGCCGGTCGTGGCGGCCGTGATCGGCGACGAGATGATCAAGTCAACGGGCGAGGCGCCGGAAACGTTAATCACGGGATTGGCATTGCTGAGCACCAGCGCCGTGCCCGAAATCGTCGGAGTATACGCGGTGTTGTCGTTGGCCGACGTGATGGCGTTGGCGGCCGAGAGCGTCAATGAGGTGGAGGTCGCCGCCGTGGGAGTGGAATTGCCGCCGCGATTGTTGAACGTGAGGCTGCTGAGCGTGTTGCTGCCGGTCAGGGTCAGCTTGCTGTCGCCGTTGAGCGTCACGTCGTTGCTGGGATCGATCTGGCCGGCGTTGGTCACCATCGTCAAGGTGGCACTGCTGAGCGCCAGGCCGCCGGCGGGAATCACCACGGCGCCGGCGGCGCCGTTGAGGCTCAAGGTGCCGGCGTTGACCACCGTGCCGCCGGTGTAGGTGTTTGCGTCGGTCAGGCTGGCGACGACCGTCGTCGAAGTTCCGCCGCTGATGACCAGCCGGACCGAAGCGCCGTTGGGATTGTTTACGATCTGGGAATTAACGGTCAGGGTGCCGTAGTTGTTATAGAGATACAAGTCGGCAGTGCCGGAGCTTTGCGTGCCGCCGGCGGTGATTTGGCCATTGCCCACCGCGCTGCCGATGCTGTTGTTGTAATTGCCGGTTTTCAGCAAGCCTCCAGCCGCGAGGTTCAAGATGCCGGTGCTGCTGCTGAAGGTGAACGTGTCGCTCGCGGAATTGGTGGACCAGTCGAGCGTGTTGAGCGTGTAGCTGGCGACGTTGGGGACGGTAATGCTGGTGTTGGAAACCTTGATGTTCTCGGTCGGCGCGGTGGCCGCCGGCATGCTCGTGGCGTCGTAGGTCGGGAAGCCGGGCGTACTCAGAGCGCCCACGCCCGAGCCGTCGAGGTAGCTGGCGAAGTCGGTTCCGTCGACCACGGCCCAACCGCCGATGATGTTGTTGGTCAGGCTCGCGGCGGAGAAGGCGGCGCCGTTGAGCTCGTTGATGATGATCTGGCCCTGGTTGACCTGGCCCAATTGGGTGCCGGCGCCAAAAGCGCTGGTGAAGATGACGGTGGCATCGCTGTTGGCCTCGAGGTTGTCGATGGTCAACGTGTAGCCGGCGCCCACGCCCACCGCGTTCAGGGTGATCGCATCGCCACCCCGGACGAGATCCACAGTGCCGACCTCCAGGGCGCCGCCCACCTCTTCGCGCGGGGTGATGGCGAAGGTGCCCCCGCTGAGATTGATCGTGGCGTCGGCCGGCAGGGGGTTGCTCAGATCGGACAAGCCGGAATTGTCGAGCGTGAAGATCGCGTTGTTCACGTTCACGGTCGACGTGCCCACCGCGCCTGCGTCGCGCAGGGTCAAGTTGCCACCGCCCACGGTCAGGGTGCCGGTGTTGGTGGAAGCCGAGTTCAGCGTGAGTGTGCTGTTGTAGTATTTCGCCAGCGAGAGCTCCCCGCTGAACGTGCCGCTGTATGTCGTGGTGCTGGTGGCGTCGATGGACAGCGTGACGGGCGTGGTCGAGGTGTTCTCGATCACGCCGCCGCTGCCGCTGATCGGATTGGCGCTGCTCAGATACCCGATCTGCTGGTTATAGCCGTCGAGATCGAGGCTGCCGCTGCCCACGTACAGCGCGCTGAGCGTGGGAGTCGTGGAGTTCGGCTCGACCATGATCGTATTGTCCTGGCCGCTGCTCAACGTGAGCGTGCCGGCGTTCAGGTAGACGGTGCCGGTGAAGAATTGCGGCGCGGCCAGAGTCATGCTGCCGGCATCCGCTTTGATCAGGCCGGCGGAGCCGGTGATCATGCTGTTGACGGTCAACGACGCGCCGGCATCGACGTGGAACACGTCTTTCACGGCACCAAACGCGAGGACCGGCACGTTGAGCGTGTTGTCGCCGCCGGTGGACAACACGCCGCCGCTAGTGAGCGTCAACGTGTAATCGGGCAATTCCGCCCCCAGCGACAGGCCGTCGCCGGAGAAGGACAAGGCATTGATCGTGCCGGACTGGGCATGGGCGCCAGTGCCCGCCAGCGTGGTCGCGCCATAGCCGGTGAAGGCCGAAGTGATTTGCACCGTGTCGGTCGTGCCCGCCGAGTTGATGTTGGTGTACGAGTTACCGGCGTTGTAGTTCGTGAAGGCCGTAATGCCGGTGCTGGCACTGTACGTTGCAAAGTCGGCGCCGTTGACCGTGACCGCCGCCAGGATTCCGCCGCTCGCCGGCAGCAGGGCCGGTGCGGTGTGGAACGTGACCAGGTCGGTCGTGCCCAAGTTCGGGTCGACGATATTGAGGCTGCCGCCCACGCCGACGGAGAGCGAGGAGAAGCTCAGCGTGGCGCTCTGGGTATCAGGATTCGTAAACGTGAGCTCGCCGCCGCCGATGCTAAGCGTCAGCGCGCCGGTTGCCGTTTCGCTCGAGGGAGCCGAGGCGTTGACCGCAAAATCGAGGGTGCCGCCGAGCATCGTGACGGCCGCGAGCCGGCCGGTCAAGTTGGTGCCCGTATCGTCAATCACTAGCGTGCCGCCGACGCTGGGCTCCATGGTAAACGCGGTTTGGCCGTTGTCGGCGTAGGTCACCCTGCCGCCGTCGATGATCATCGCGCCCAGCGTGCTGTTGCTGCTGTCGCCGGTGAGCGTCAGGTTGCCGGTGCCCATCTTCCACACGTTGAGCACACCGGTGAGGGCCTCGTTGAACGTGCCGGAGAAGGTCGTGTCCGTGTTGTCGGCTCCGGTGACCAGCGTACCGGTCGTGTAGCTGTAATTGATGACCGCGCCCGAGCCGGTGAGCGAGCCGATGGTACCCAACACGCCGCGCGTGTCCAGCGTGCCGAGGGGGCCCACGTTGACGCTCGAATCGCCGATAAAGGCGTTGTTGTTGTTAAAAACCAGGGTGCCGGAGGTAATGTTCGTGGGTCCGGTGTAGGTGCTGGTGCCGCCGATGCCCAGCACGCCGCCGCCGGTGAGGGTCAGGCTGCCGTCGCTCATAGCGCCCGTCACGGACAAGCCCATTTGGATCGGCTCGCCGACGACCGGATCGACGTAAAACGTGCCGGCCCCGTTGAGGTCGAGGTTGCCGTCCAGGTTCGCCACCACGAACGAATTGGTCGGGTTGAGCGAGGAAATCGTGCCGGTGACGGTCAACACGCCCAAGCCCGTCTCCAGGGTCGGGCCAACATTGCTCCCGGCGCCGCCGTCGTTGTGGAACACCAGGTTGGCAATCGTGTTGTTGTAGTTGCTGAGGTTCAGGGCCGAGTCGCCGTTGAGGGTGACCGTGGCCGTGGCCGCGATCTGAGCGCTGAGGCTCAGAGTGGTGGTGCTGTACGTCAGCGGGTTGCCGTCGCTGGTCGCGAACTCGTCGCCGGAGATCGTCAGGTTGCCCGGAATGGCCGGGCCGCTAGCGGAGTCGAGATAGACGTTGATGCCGTTGACGTACGTACCGCCGGTGTAACTGTTGGCGAATCCGGCTGGCTGGCTCAGAATGACGTTGGGAGCGTTGATCGCGACGCCCGACAAGACCAGCGCGACCGAGTCGCCATTGGGGTTGTCGACGATCTGCGAGTTGATGGTCGTCGTGCTGTTGCCCACATAAATGTAAAGCTGCTGGGTGTTGCCGGTGGCCGTGGCGCCGCCGGCCGTCAACTCGCCTGGCACGGTGCCCGAGCCGATGGTCTTGCCATAGGCTTCGGAGCCCAGGATGATGCCGCCGCTTTGGACGTTCAACACATCGTTGGGATTGGCGAAGGAGAGCGTGCGCGCGGCCGTGGCGCCGTTGAACGTCAGCGAATTGATCGTCGCTCCGCCGTTGGTGACCGTGGCATTGGTATTGAGCCGCAGGTTGTTGCTGGGATCGGTGATGGCGGCAAACGAGGTGGTGTAGGCCGCCACGGGCAGCGTGCTGATGCCCACGGCCGGGTCGTACGTGGCAAACTCGATATTAGCCGACGTGTTGCTCGTCGCCGGGTCCACGCCGTAGACCGTGGCCCACGCGCCGATCAGGCCGTTGGTGAGCGTCGGGGCGGTCCCTAGCGTGATGAACGGATTGCTGCCGATGTTGCCGACCGTGGCGGCGAAGGTGATCGAGGTGCCCGGGTTCGTGGGGGCGGCCAGGCTGGCGATGGCCAGCGACGAGGTGCCGGCGCCGCTGCCGCTGATGGAGTTCCCGATGTTGAGGTTGATCAGGTTTTCGCCGTAGGCCAGCGTCACGGCGCCGACGCTGTAGCTGGCGTTGGTTCCGCTGGCGCTGATGAGGTTCAGCGTGCCGCCGGCCAGCGTGATCGGAACGTCCGAGGGCAGCCGGTTGGCAACCGCTTCCAGGCCGCTGTCGTTCACTTCCAAGACGCCGTGGGTGATCGAGATGGCCGAGGTGTTTTCGAGCGTGCCCAGATCCTGCACAATGGTCACGCCGCCCATGATGGCGGTCGTGCCGTAGTACTTGTTGGCATTGGTCAACGTCAGCGTGCTGCCGCCTTCCTTCTGGAAGTTGATGATGTCGCTGCTGCTGCCCGTGATTTGGCCGGCAAAAGTCTCCGTTGCGTTTTCACCCACTCGCAAGGTGACCGGCGTCGCCGAGGTGTTCGTGATAATGCCGGATGTGCCCGGCAGCGAGCTGCCGGTGGTGCTTCCCAGCGTGGGCGCCCAGAGGCTATTGCCGTCGAGGTCCAACGTGGCCCCGGCACCAATCGCCAGCAACTGCGTTGTGGTACTGGCGGGAGCCGAAGCGAAGCCGCCGGTCGTGCTGGCCGTCGTGGGAAAGTAGTAGATGGCATTGGCCGCGGCCAGTTGCAGCGTGCCGCTGTCGACGGTCGTTGCGCCGTAGTAGGCGTTGGCATTGTCCAGCACCAGCGTGCCGCTGTCGGCCTTGGTCAGGCCCGCCGAGCCGGTGATCACGCTGGAGATGGTGAGCGTGGTATCCATGTCGACGTGTACGATGCCTTCCACGGTAGAAAAGGCCAGCGTGGGAGCGCTGAGCGTGTTGTCGCCGCCCGTGTTGAGCAGGCCGCCGGAGGTTATGGTCAGGATCGTGTTGGCACTGCCGCTGACGGTGATACCGCTGCCATTGAAGGCCAGGGCATTGATGGTCCTCGAGGCCGTCGCGGTCAAGTTGGCGGTGGCCTGCACGGTGGCGCCCGTCGTGTTGATATTGCTGGTGTAGGCCGTGAAGGGGGCGATCCCGGCGCTGGACGTGTAGGTGGCAAAGGTGAACTGGCCGCCGGAAGTGACGACGTCGCGGGCCAGGATGCCGGTGGTTGCAGGCACGAGCGTCGGTACGGTGGTGAACTTGAGGGCCGCCCCGGTGCCCAGGTTGATCTCGGCCGCGTTGCCCACCGCCGTCGCCGTGAGGCTGGCGAACGTGACGGTGGCGGTCTCGCTGCCACCGGCCGTGATGTTGATCAGCGATTCACCCGCGTTCAACGTCAGGGCGCCGACCGTTTCGGTCGAATTGCCGGTGCTGCTGCCGGTGTAGTTGAACGTACCGCCGTCGAGGGCTAGCGTCTTGCCTTCCAAACGGCTGCTGGTTGGGCTGGCACTGTTATCGGTAATACTCAACGTGGCGCTGGGATCGACGGTGATCGCGCTGGCGGTTTTGCCCGCGCCGCTGAGGGCCAGCGTGCCCAGGGCCACGGTCGTGGCGCCGCTGTAGGTGTTGGCGGCCGTGAGCGTCAGCGTGTCGCCGCCGACCTTGGTGAGGGCATAGGCGCCGCTGAGGGCGCCGTTGATCGTGATATCGTTGATCGTGATATCGCCACCGCTGGACAGGCTGTTGCTGCCGATGCTCGAGTTGGCGGCCATGATCACCTTCGAGCTCAACGTCGCCGCCGTGGACGACGAATTGATCA
>DATCFX010000570.1:0-1763 GCA_036509275.1 Pirellulales bacterium
ACGCGGATCGCGTAAACATGGCCGGCCTCCTTGCCGGAAACAAGTAAGGGAGTGCGCGCGGTTCATGGCCTGAGCAGATAGAGTACCGCGGCGCTGCCCAGGCGCAGCGCGCTGGCGTTGTCGTAGCCCAGGCAGTCCGAAGACTGGTGCCGCTCCAACGCGCAGCCGATGTCATACTTGCTGTAGAGTACCACCCAGCGACCGTCGAGCTTCACACCTTCCAGGAACGGGATCGAGGCGCGAAATTCGCCGCCACGCTCGCGCCGCAGCCGGATATTCTGGGCCGTCAGCGCCTCGCCGTTGAGGTCTTTACTGTACAAGGCATCCTGCGCCGGCACCTGCTCCAGTTTGTGGCCGGGAAACGCCTGGCGGACGAAGCGGCGGAAGGCCTGGTCGAACGCCTGGCTGCCGCAGCAGGCGTCGGCGAACAGCAGGCCGCCCGTTTGCAGGTTGAAGCGCAGTTTCTTCAACTCCTCTTCGCTGAAGGTGAAATCGCCGCGGCCGTGGACGTACAGGAATTTGAAATCGAGCATGTTTTCGTGCAGCGGTTCCAGCGGCTGCGTCTGCAAAGCCACGTCCACGCCGGCCGTCTTGTTCACGTGGTCCATCAGGTTGCGCATGGCCCGCGGCGCCGGCTGCCAGTCGCCGGTGTGCTTCAGCTGGGCCACCTTCAGGTAGCCGCGCGGCACCGTGCCCAGGTCCTCCCTGGCGCCGGCCAACTCGGTCTGCGACAGGCGCGGCCGCGGCGGCTCCATGCCCGTGGCATAAGCGACGATGTTCGCCCCCAGCCGGAAGGCCAGTTGAGCCTTGCCGTCCTCAAACTTGTTCGATTCCCACAGGCACGACATATCTTCGGGACTGTAGACCAGCACCGTCTTGCAGCCCATTTGCAGGCCCTCCAGCCGGAACGAGCCGGGCGGGACGGGGAAGTGAGCCTTCCAGATTGGATGATCGGCCGGCAGGGGCACCAAGTCGTTGTCCGGCCACAGCTTCTTGACGAGCTTGCGGAAGCCCTCGTCGAAAGCCGGGCTGGCGCAGCAGGCCTCGGCAACGATGAAGCCGCCGTTCTCGACGTACTTGGTCAGCACGTCTTGCTCGGCGTCTCCGAAACGCAGCCAGGGACTTTTGTGACCGTTGAAGTAGACGATGGGCGATTGCAGCAGGTCCGAAATGACCTCCGCCAGTCCCTCGTCGCTGCGGCCGCTGTCCTTGCTATCGACGGCGCGGTGAATGTCGAAGGCTTGCCAGGCCAGCGGCAGTTTCTTGAAGAGCTCCCGGCTGGCAAAGTCGGTCAGGTTACGAGCGTCGTAGCGGTCGTTGTTCCAGTCCAGGTCGGTTTCGCTGCGCGGCCAGGCCCCGTGGACCAGTTTGCTGATGAGTACCGGGGTGCGGCCTTTGGACAGGAACAGCAGGGCGAAACTGGTGCTGACGGTTGGCCAGCGGTCGTAGGTGCCGCCCTGGTGCCAGGAACCGTCGCCATGCTGTTTCTCGGTCAGGAACTGGCAGCCCTCGCGATACCAGTCGTGGGCGCCGAGAAAGCGCCGTCCCGACAGCCGGCCGGCGCGCTCGATGCCGTACAGGTTGTAGAACGTGCGCTGCGGCGACTCCAGACTGAAGCGGTCGTGGTAGCCCGGCTTGCTGATCCAGTTCAGCGCCTTGGCCGCGGGGCCGCTGTCGTCGTAGACGCCGCAGTTGGTTGCCCGGCCGCCGGGCACGATGGTTTCGCGGCCGGCGTTCAGCTCCATGCCGGCAATCAGCAGACC
>DATCFX010000571.1:0-4748 GCA_036509275.1 Pirellulales bacterium
CGGCCGCATGTGATAAGGGGAGACATCGATGGTTGGCGCCCCGTTGTTGTCCGTCGGCGTGACGGCATCGCGGTAAACGCTGACTTGCACGTTGGGATCGACGATCACCTCGCCTGAAGTTGCCTTGCGCGGAATGGGCAGCGAGACCGTGATTTGCCGCCGTACGATCGGGGCCGGCGTCGTGGCTGTCGGCGGCACGGGCGTCGATGTGTCTGCGACGGTCGAAGCCGGTGCGGCCACCGGATTCTGCGCAGCGGCGATCCGCTCGCCGCCATGTGCGGCGGCCGCTAGCAGAACCAGCAGGAGCAATAAGCGATGACGTGGCACGAACCGGTCCCGAGAATCGTAGAGTGTCCGGCCCGGTCCTGCGCAGCCCCTCACGCCGTCGACAGGCGCGAGAGTAGACAGTCCGGCGCCCCTCTATCGACGGAGCCCGCGCGAGGAAATAAATCAATCCGGCAAAATCTGCGGGTTTTGACGAAAATGCCGCGTTGGCAATCCGCAGCGATCAAAGCCCACGGGCCGACGGCGTGCTGGCAACGCCGGTGCTGAGAATCAACGTTTCGCATCGCCGCCTTTTGCGGTGAATTCGGACCGGCGCTGGCCTCCGGGCCGCGCCGGCTTTGCCCATAAAGTCCGATCGAAGCATTTCGTAGGGTGTATCGAGCGCAGCGAGACGCACCATTTGCCGGACGTGGTGCGTCTCGCCTTCGGCTCGACACACCCTACCGCTACCGCTTTGGGAAGCAGGCTTTATGGGCAAAGCTGGGCGCGCCACAACCCGTGTGGTCAATTTGCCGCTGGCTAGCTACCATGACACCAGTTTGCCGGTGCAGCAGCGCCCTGGTCCCCGGCGGCCCTCGACGAATTCAGTTTCCGTAGTCGCTCCAGCGTCTCCTTATTTTTGATGGGCCGGTCGCCATGACCATCCAGTTCTCGCAAGCCGTCGATCCGATTTTCCTGCACGTGCTCGACCTGCTGGACAGGATCAGCCGCGGCGAAAAGCCGTCGCCGCAAGAGGAGCGGATGCGGATCAACGCCTTGATCGATCAGGCCGGAGCCCTGCTGGGCGGCAGTCCGGAATGGGAGCTGGCCAAGTACGCGCTAGCCTCGTGGATCGACGAGGTGCTGCTGGAAACGCCCTGGGACGGGGTCGATTGGTGGAACAACAACGTGCTCGAGGTGGCGCTGTTCAACACCCGGCTGTGCAACGAGATGTTCTATCGCCGGGCGCAGGAGGCGGCCAGCCTTCCGCGGCGCGATGCCTTGGAAGTGTATTACGTCTGCGTGGTGCTCGGCTTTCGCGGACTGTACCGCGAGGAGACGCTGGCCCAGATGTTGACCCAGGCTTTGAACCTGCCTCCGGATCTGGAAACCTGGGCCAAGCAAACGGCGCTGGCCATTCGCTTGGGCCAAGGTCGGCCGGCGCTGCCGGCTCCCAGCCGCGAACTGCGCGGGGCCACGCCCTTGCGGATGAAGCCGCTGGTAGCCTGGGCCTGGATTTCGGCCGTCTTGCTGTTGGCCGCGACCGTCGTGTGTACCGTACTTTGATCGACTCGGACATGAGGCCCGCTGGATGAGCGGCAAACTATCGCAACTGGCGAACAAGGTCGGCGCGGCGCGGCGGCGCTTTGCTCAACGTTCTCTGGCCGCGCGCGCCGCCACGTACGTCGCCGTCGGCCTCTGCTGCCTGGTGCTCGCGGCCTGGACGCTCTTCCTGCTCGACGCGCGCAGCGTGCCTTGGCGGCATTCGCTATCGCTCGGCCGCGTGGCGACCGTCTGCGTTTTGCTGATCGTGATTCCGCTGGTGATCTATCGCGCGCTGCGGCTGTGGCTCGAAGGCGATGCCCCCCCGTTTCCGGATATGAACTATGCCTGGCGGGCCGGACTGGAATCGCTCGAAAGCCACGGCCTCGACGTCCGCACGCTGCCCGTGTTCCTGGTTCTGGGGTCCGACGACGAGCAAGGGCAGCGGGACCTGATGAACGCCTCGGGCTTGGAGTTTCGCTGCCGCGGCGTCCCGGAAGGCCCGGCGGCGCTGCATTGGTACGCCAATCCCGATGCGATCTTTATTCACTGCCAGGACGCCAGTTGCGTGAGCGCCTTGTCCATTATGCAGGCCAAGCGGTCAACCGATGCGATCTCGGCCCGCCTGCTGCATCCCGAGTCGGCCACCGTGTTGGCGCCCCCCGAACCGGCAGGCGAGCGGCCGGCAGCCGTGCCCGGGCCGCCGGCGATGGCCCCCGCGCCTGCGCCGCCGCCCCCGCTGGCCGTCCCGACCGCTGCCGCTGCTCCGCCGACCGCTGCCGCGGGCAAGGCCGGACGCGGCACGATCACGCTTGACCAGTTCCTCTCGCAGCAGCCGGCTGCCGCGCCGGCCGCCAGTGCCCCCGCTCCGGCTCCAGCGGCCGCCGGGGCGGCTCGCGGCAAAGGCATGGATCGCGGCACGCTCTTGCTCGAGCCGGTTACGCTCGGCGGTGGCCAGCCGGCGGCTGCCGCGCCGCTGGCAAACCTCCCGCCGACTCCCGCCGCGCCGGCCATGTCGGCTGCCGAACGCGCGGCGCCTGGCGGCTATTCCGACCCGGACTTTTCGTTGCGGCCGCAGGTGGAGCAGGAGCAGCTTCGACGTTTGAAGTATGTCTGCCAACTGCTGCGCCGCGTTCGCCAACCCCTGTGCGGCATCAACGGAGTGCTGGTCCTGGTATCGTTCAAAGCCATTCAAGAAGGCGATCGCGCCACCGAGGCCGTGGGCCGGGCGATCAAAGCCGACCTGCGCACGGTCCAAACCAGCCTGCAACTGCGCGCGCCGGTCACGGCGCTGGTCACCGGCTTGGAACAAGAGTCGGGCTTTCGCGAGTTGGTGCGGCGCGTCGGCCGCGAGCGGGCGGTAGTCCAGCGGTTCGGCCGTGGGTTCGACGTGCGGAGCCCGGCCGGCGTGACGGAGTTGCGCTCGCTGTCCGAACACGTCACCGGGGCTTTTGAGGACTGGATCTACGCCCTGTTCCGCGAACACGGCTCGCTGACCCGACCCGGCAACGCGCACCTCTACAGCTTGTTGGGCAAAGTCCGCAGCCAATTCAAAGGCCGGCTTTCGCAGTTGCTCGCCCGGGGCTTTGCCTACGATGAGCGGCTGGATCAGCACCAGGAGCCACAACTATTCAGCGGCTGCTATTTCGCCGCTTGCGGGCCGACCGAAGATCGCCAGGCCTTTGCCCAGGCCGTGTTCGAAAAGCTGCTGGACGAGCAAGCCAGCCTGGAGTGGACCAGCCAGGCTCTCAAGAGCGAGCGGCTCTATGCCCTGGCCGCGTGGACGGGGCTGACCATCGACGGCATCCTGCTACTGGCCCTGGCGGCGACGATCGGCTATCGCGTGTTTCTGCGTTAAATGGATCCACCGAGAAATAACTTCTCCGCAACCCCTCTCCCCTTGCGGGAGAGGGCAGGGTGAGGGGTCAAAAAAACTGAAGTTATTTTTCGGTCGATTCAAAGGCAGCGAATGATCGAAGTCGAAACAGCTCGCGAGCGGATTCGCCAGTTCGCCCATGAGCTGCCGCCCGAGGATTGCCCGTGCTCCGCAGCACTGGGCCGCGTCCTGGCCGAAGAGATTGCGAGCGACGTCGACTCGCCCCCGCACGACAAGTCGATCGTCGACGGCTATGCCGTGCGCACCGCCGATTTGCCCGGCGGCGAAGGCGAACTGGAAATCATCGAAGAGATCATGGCCGGCCGCGTGCCGACGCGCCATGTGGAAGCCGGCCAGGCATCGCGCATCATGACCGGAGCACCGCTACCCGCGGGGGCCGACGCCGTGGTGATGGTCGAGCGGACCCAGCCGCAGCACGTAACTGGCAGCTTAGGCCGCGTGCAGTTTCGCGATGCCCGGCTGGCGCTGGGCCAAAACATTGTCCGCCGCGCGGCCAACATCCGCCGCGGCGACGTGATCCTAGCGCCGAGGCACTCCTTGCGGCCCGTCGAATTGGGGTTGCTGGCCGAAGTGGGACGCCAGCGCGTGCGCGTCTTCTCGCGGCCGCGGGTCGCGGTGCTCTCGACCGGCGATGAGCTGGTGCCGATCGGCAGCCTGCCAGGGCCGGGCCAGATTCGCAACAGCAACGAGCCGATGCTCCTGGCGTGCGTCGCCCAAGCGGGTGGCGTGCCGATCGGGCTGGGCATCGCTGGCGATGACCGCCAGCAGTTGCGCCGCTCGATCGACCGGGGGCTCGAATCAGCCGACGTGCTCGTGCTTTCCGGCGGCGTTTCGGCCGGCGTCCTGGATCTCGTTCCCGGCGTGTTGCAAGACGCGGGCGTCGAGCAAGTGTTTCACAAAGTGCGCGTCAAGCCGGGCAAGCCGGTGTGGTTCGGCGTGCAGCCAGGCCCACCCGCCAGGCTGGTATTTGGTTTGCCGGGCAACCCGGTGAGCAGCCTGGTCTGCTTTCGATTGTTCGTCGAGTTGGCGCTGGCGGTCATGGGCGGGCGCCGCGCACAGGGATTGGAGCTGTCGCCGGCCCGGCTGTTGGCCCCCTTCGTGCAGCACGGCGATCGCGTCGCGTATCAACCCGCGCTCGTTTGCCGGGAGTTCGACGGCCTGACAGCCACGCCGCTCAAGACGCACGGTTCGAGCGACCAACGCGGACTATCCGCAGCCAATGCGCTGGCGTACTTTCCCGCCGGCGAGCGCCGCTTCGAAGTGGGCGAAACCATCGGCATCTGCTGGCTCGACTGAAGTGCAAGCAAAAGCCCACGGACTGCGG
>DATCFX010000572.1:0-6220 GCA_036509275.1 Pirellulales bacterium
AAGGCTGGATCGTGCCCGAGCCGCCGCAGGCGCGCACCGGCAAGCGCGTGGCGATCGTCGGCAGCGGGCCCGCCGGTCTGGCCGCCGCCCAGCAGCTCAATCGGGCCGGACACCGGGTCACGGTGTTCGAGCGTTCCGATCGGCCCGGCGGCCTGCTGATGTACGGCATTCCCGATTTCAAGCTGGAAAAACACCGCGTCTGGCGGCGGATCAAGCAGATGGAGGCCGAAGGCGTCGAGTTCCGCACCAGTGCCAACGTCGGCGTGAACGTGCCGGTGTCCGAGCTGCGCGAGCAATACGATGCCCTGCTGCTGGCCGGCGGGGCCACGCATCCGCGCGACTTGCCAATCCCCGGCCGCAACCTCACCGGCATCCATTTTGCCATGGAGTTTTTGCCGCAGCAGAACCAGCGCAACCAGGGCGATACGATCCCGGCCGATATCTCGCTCACGGCCACCGGCAAGGACGTCGTGATCATCGGCGGCGGCGACACGGGCAGCGACTGCACCGGCACGTCGAACCGTCAAAAGGCCAACAGCGTGACGCAGTTCGAGCTACTGCCCAAGCCGCCGGACCTCGGCTCGTTTCCGCGCCGCAACGAGCGGCCGGACCATACGCCCTGGCCCTACTGGACCGTCATGCTGCGCACCAGCAGTTCGCACGAAGAGGGTTGCGACCGGCACTGGAGCATCTTGACCAAGGAGTTCCGCGCCGACGCGTCCGGCCACGTCGAGAGCCTGGTGACCGTCACCATCGAGTGGTATCACGATGCCGACGGCCGGCAATCGTTCCGCGAAGTGGAAGGCACCGAACAGGTCTGGCCCTGCCAGCTTGTGCTGCTGGCGATGGGCTTCTTGGGGCCGGAAAAAACCGGGGCGATCCACGAGTTGGGCCTCGATCTCGATCCGCGCGGCAACGTCAAATGCGACGCCAACTACATGTCGAGTGTCGAGGGCGTGTTTGGCGCCGGCGACTTGCGGCGCGGCCAATCGCTCGTCGTTTGGGCCATCCACGAAGGCCGCGAAGCCGCCCGCAGCATCGATCGCTACCTGATGGGCACCACGCACCTACCCAGCGCCAGCGCCGCGGAATTCGCTTCGCGATAGGGCACCGCGCCCTGCGCGACAGACCCCCACGGACCGCGGGCTTTTGCGCGCCGCTGATGCGATCGCCAAAGACCGGTCGCTCAGGATTTCTTGCGATTACCAATCATCCACCCCAGTCGCCCACGACGCGACGCACCCAGGCTCCAGACCCTCCGAAATACAACACGTTGCGTGTGAAGGGCGGAGGAACGCCTATTTATCTCGCGCTTGCTGGCCGGCACGTCTGAGCCGGTCCGACGATTCAAGGCGGCTGCGGCACGCGGCACCGTTGGTCGGATCGAGCTTACCGCTGACGGGGCGAGTTGCTATAAGGATCGACCGAAAAATAACTTCTCCACAACTCCTCTCCCCTTGCGGGAGAGGGCAGGGTGAGGGGCCGGGAAAAATGGAAGTTATTTTTCGGTCGATCCTAAGCGTGCGGGAGTGATGCCGGGGTTTGTCGCAATCCAAAACGATGGGGCCAGGTGATGGCTGCTAATTTGCGCGAGTTGCTGGCGGGGTTGAAAGCCGCGGAGCAGGCGGATCGGCTAGAGGCGGCTGAGACGCTGATGCGCTTGGCCGAAGAGGCGGCGCCGGCTGCGGCGGCGCTTGCCTGGGCGGCGGGGGATGAGGACGAAGAAGTGCGCGAGGCCGCCGTTGGGGCGCTAGAAGGGTTGGGGGCGCCGCCGGCGGCTCTGCTGGGCGAGTTGACGAAGTTGCTGCATGATGCGCAGCCCGATCGGGCCTATTGGGCCGCGACGCTGTTGGGCCGGATCGGAACGGCTGCGGCGCCGGCCGTGCCGGATCTGATTCAAGTTCTCGGGCCGGCGGCGCCGTTGGAAGTGCGGCAGCGGGCGGCTTGGGCGCTGGGGCAACTGGGGCCGGCGGCTGCGGGTGCTGCGGACGCCTTGAAGCTGGCTGCGGAGCATCGCGATGCACGCCTCGCGGAACTGGCGCGTGATGCGCTGGCAGCGATTGCGGCTAAGAACTAGCGGCTAGCTCGCCAGACTTACGTCATCGGGCTCGCCTAAAAGGGCGGGGCTCGGCCGACTCGCGCCGCTAGCGGACTGCGTTTGGGCTGGAGGCGGTCGGCGAGGCCGGTTATCCTTTGCGGCCCACGAGAAGGCCGGCAGCCGAAGATGGATTTTCGAGGCTGCTGGCCAATCGCACGGACGGAACCGCAATCCTTTTGAACCCACGGAGGGGAGCCATGCGCGCCCTGGCACGCTTGTTGGCTGCGCTGATGTTGCTGGTGATCTTGTTTGTCGGCTGCGAATTGCAACCGACCGACAGTCAGCAGTCGGGCGGCCCACCATCGGAGCCGGCAGCCGGCCCAGCGGATCCCTCGCAGGTTCCGCCGATCCACATCGCCTCGTTCAATATCCAGGTCTTCGGCACGTCGAAACTGCGCAAGCCGCCGGTGATGAACATCCTGGCCGAAGTCGCCCGGCGGTTCGACGTGATGGCCATCCAGGAAGTGCGCGCCAAAGACGATCGGGTAGTGCCCACGTTCGTGGAACTGATCAATGCGACCGGCCGGAAGTACGATTTCATCATCGGTCCCCGACTGGGGCGAACGTCGAGCAAGGAGCAGTATGCCTTCGTGTTCGATACCGCCCGGATCGCGGTGGATCGGGCATCCATGTACACGGTGCCCGATCCGCAGGACCATTTTCAGCGCGAGCCGACCGTGGTCCGCTTTCGCGTGCGCGGGCCGGCCGAGGGGCAGGCGTTCACTTTCACGCTGGCCGATATTCACACCGAGCCGGACGAAGCCCGCAAGGAACTCGACGCGCTGGCCGATGTGTTTGTCGGCATTCAGAACAGCGGCAGCGGCGAAGACGACGTGATCCTGCTGGGCGACCTGAACGCTGACGAATACCACTTGGGACGCCTGGGGCAGTTGCCGGGCATCCAGCACGCGGTGACCGGCGTGACCACCAACACGCGCCGCACGCACATGTACGACAACATCATCTTCGACCGGCGGCCGACCGTGGAATACACGGGCCGCTGGGGCGTGCTCGATTTGCGCAACGAGTATCAACTTCCGCTGGACCAGGCCCTGCAAGTCTCGGATCATTTTCCGGTTTGGGCCGAATTCAGCGCCTACGAAGGCGGAGCCGCACTAGCCGGCCGAGCCCGGGCCGCGCGCTAAAGACTGGGGCTACGACGACGGATTCCCGGAAGTCTCACGACTTCGGCTACGACTGCGCCCTTGCGCGAGCAGCGCGGTCGGATTTCGATCAAGCGCCCGCGCCATCGCTGCTGAAGCAGCGGGCTATCCCGCCTTGTTCGCCCCAATTCGCGCGCTGGCTTGAGATTTGCTGACGTCCAAGCCGGCCTCTTTGGCCGTGGCGACGATTCTCGCCGGATTGAATGCGCCGGCAGCAAACAACTGAACGCGCGCGCCGGCACTTTTTTCATTGACTATTACAAGGAGCACACACCATGAGAAACACATTCTTGTCTTTGGCAGCCGGAGCGGCCGCGATCTTCGCTTGTGCGCCGGCCATGGCGCAGGCCGTGGGCCAAGCCCCGCCGGTCAATGCGCCACAACAATTCCGACAGGTCGTGCCGGGCGCGCCGCCGCAGCCGGTCGAGTTTCGCGGCACCGAGCGGGCCAATTTGGGCGTGACGCTCAGCGACAACAACGGTGGTAAGGTCTGGATCCGCAATGTGCGCAAGGGCAGCCCCGCCGATGAAGCCGGCCTGCGGGCGAACGACCAGATCACGTCGATCGACGGCAAGCCCGTGCAGACCTACTTGGATGTGATCCGCCTCGTCAATCAGAAGGGCGCGTCGGACGACATCCGCATCGACCTGCTGCGAAACGGTCGGCCCGGCATGCTCACCGCGTCGTTGGGCTCGCAGTACTCGGGCGTGCCCACCGGCTCGTACACGCAGTTCCCGGCCACCGAGACGCAGCAGTCGGGCTATCGCGGATTGCCGAATGCCAACCCGCCGCCGGCCGGCTACACGGTGCCCAATACCCGCGGGCCGTACAACCGCTAAGCGGCGAGTACCATACCCGAGAGAGCCGGGCGAGTCGGCGACTGCAGGTTGCCGCTCGCCCGGTTTTTTTATTGCGAAATGGAAACCGGCCGGCAGTCTCCGGTCATCGCTTCGGTGGGTCGCGATACGGTTCGTTGCGCTTGTAACACGCAAGGAGTTGGCTGTTCCAGGGCTGCCTTCGCTCGTTCGTGTTGAGGGCATTCGCCTTCTCCTGCCATTGGACGGCCTCTTCGAATTTGCCGACTTCGGCATAGGCGGCGGCCAGGGAGGACAGCGATTCGGAATCCTTCGAATGCGTCGATTCGCAAGCCAGCATGGCGTGGCCGACCGCCTGCGGGCCGTCGCGGAATTGCGGATCGGGACAGGTTGACAATAGCCATGCCAGCCGCGCAAGTGCGCGGTTGTGATTGGGATCGAGGCGAAGCGCATCGTGGAGATCGGCAAACGCTTTGGGATAGCGGCCCAGGTCCGCGTTGACACCGCCGCGGACCATGTAGGCGTCGGCATTGTGCGAGTCGATGGCCAGTGCATCGTCGCAATCGGTTAGCGCGATATCGAGCTGTCCTTGCGACCACCGGGCGCAGGCGCGCGCGATGCAGGCATCGGCAAATCTTGGATCCAGCTTCTGCGCCTTGTCGCAATCCGCAACGGCTGCCTCGTACTCGCCTAGTCCGATGTCGGCCGACGCGCGCGCGACGTAACACGCGGCGCTCGGTTGGAGCTCGTGAGCCTTGTCGCAGTTGAGGAGTGCGAGTCTGTATTCATGTTTGCCGAGCCTGGCGTTTGCGCGTAGCAGATAAAGATTCGCATCCGCGAACCCGCCATGGCGGATCGCCCTGTCGACATCGACAACGGCTTTGTCGTATTCGCGCTTGTCTATCCAGCATTGCGCGCGCCCGGCATATGCCGCGCGACTACCCGTCCGTTGTAGGATGCTGTCGTAGACTTCGATGGCCGCGTCGGCGTCGCCTGCCGCGTCCAGGCAGTACGCGCGGCCCGTCCGCGCATTGTCGAGGCTAGGGTCAAGACGCAACGCCTCGTCGAAATCGGCGATGGCCTGGGCAAATTCGCGGTTGCAGCATCGAGCCTGCCCGCGCGTCCGGTAAATCACCGCGTCTTTCGGCACAAGCTGAAGCAGCCGGGTACATTCCTTGATGGCCTTTGCATATTGCCCTTTCGCACCCAGCGACTGTGCGCGCTGCCCACACGCCGTTGACGAATAAGGGTCGAGGCGCACTGCCGTTGTGTAGTCGGCCAGGGCTTCATCCAGCTTTCCCGCGGCCTCGAGCGCCGCGCCTCGGAACACGTAAATCGTTGCTGATTGCGAGTTGAACTGGTGCGCTCGGTCGGCGGCTGCCAGCGCCCTATCATGGTCGCCCGCCAGTAGCCAGGCGCGGATTTGCAATTCAAAGCACCTCGACGACCGATTCCCCAGCCGGATTGCCCGCTCCGCGTCAGCCAGGGCCTTCGCCGCGCTGTGCTTCAATAGCCACACGGAGCCGCGAAGAATAAACGACTCTGCATGGTCGGGTTCGAGGAGAATCGCGCGATCGAAATCCGCGAGAGCGAGTTCATCGTAATTCCGCAAGAGCACGGCGGCACCGCGGCCGCGGTAGGCGCTTGCCTGCGAGGGATGAGCATCGACCATCTGCGAGAAGTAGGCATAAGCCTGGAGGTCGGTCAGCAGATTCTCGGAGTCGGTCCACGCTGCGCCGTCGCCGAAATGCACCTGCACGCGGTTGTCCTTGACCGACAATACGTCGACCGTGTATCCAGCCGCAAGGTTCTGCCGGCCGCCCCCGTCGAGCGCGACCTGGGTGTCTTGCTTCATCAGCGCGCGGTCGCCATGCTCGAAGCCGAGGCTGGCCGCGGCCAGCAGTAACGACGCCAGGCAGGCCGCGCCGCTACGGCTGGCGCCCATGAGCTTTCCTTCCGTGAATGCGATTGCAGTTCAGAATGGGAGCACAACGGCGTCGGGCGAGCCATGCCGACGCTCCCTGTCGGCAGGAATGTTAGCGCGCCCACGCGGCCGGCGTCAAGCGGACGGCGACTGGGCCGGGCGCGGCCGTAGCCCCATCACCGCTGCTAAAGCAGCGGGCTAACTTGCCGTGTTTCGCGGA
>DATCFX010000573.1:0-3533 GCA_036509275.1 Pirellulales bacterium
CGCCAGCCCGGCGATGGGCGACGGCAAGCCGACCGCCGGGGCGAGCTTGCCGATCGCCGGGGCGAGTTTGCCGAGTTGAATCGCTGACCAGGCAAATTCCATCGCCAACTGCCCGGTGCTGGCCAACGGCAAGCCGAGCGAGCCGTTGAGCGTGCCGCCGTACAGGCCGATTCGCAGATTCCGCAGCGCCAGGCTGTGGCCGTCGGTCGCCACGTCGCCTTGCAACCGGTCGATGGCTAGTGGTCCGAGGGCGAGCCCGTCGGCCTGGATCGTTCCGTTGGCCACGCTCAGTTGGAGCGGAGCCAACGTACCGGAGGCTTGGGCCGAGAGCCTGGCATGGCCC
This sequence comes from Pirellulales bacterium, assembly GCA_036509275.1. GTDB lineage: Bacteria > Planctomycetota > Planctomycetia > Pirellulales > PNKZ01 > DATATB01. The sequence goes on from DATCFX010000573.1 coordinate 344, forward strand.
TGGGGCGTCCAGGGCAGCGTGACGAATTTTGCCAGCCACGGCTGCCAGGCTTGCAGTTTCGGAAGCGAGAGCTCAAAGGCCGTTTGAAATGCGTAGGGCGCGGCCGCTTGGATCTGCGCCGTACCGTCCAGCGCGGCATCGCCCGCGCTGGCGTGCAACTGCGTGAAGTCAAGCCTGCCTTGTGCGAGTTGGAAGCGTGCCTGGGCCGCCAGTGGAGGCGCACCGGGAAGGGTCAGCCGCGACACACTCGCTTGCCCAGCGACGCGCCAGGCGGTCGGCGTCTTCAACGCATTCACCGCAGTGCTCGCCGAAAGGTTTCCGTCGATGAGGCCGCTGGCGCCTTGGAGACTGGAGAGCGAGGCCACCAGCCGCTCGACGTGTACCTCTTGCATCCGCATTTCCAGGCGCAAATCGCCACGCGGGAGCAACTGCATTTGGCCGCTGCCGACAATCTTGCCGGCAGGCGCCGGGTTGCCGCCCAACGGCGCCAGCTCAAAGCTGAAATCGGTCAGATCGAGCACGCCGTGGGCAAAGATCAATTGCGCGTGTACGGCGCGCAGATCCTGCCCGGCGATCAGCAAGCGATCGGAGTCGATCGTGGCGCTGATGCGATAATCGCTGCCGCGAAACAGCTCGCCGAGCGGCACCGTCACGTCGACGCGCGTCGTCGCCTTGCCGGAAATCTGGACGGGCACTTTCAGCCCGAAGCGTTCCAACCGGCGCAAGAGCTTCGCGATATTGGTATTGCGAAACGTAAAATGCGTATGGAACTGCCGGCGCGGGGGTTGAACCGGCGCGGGCGGCGCAGGCTGATCGCTCGCGGGGGCGGGCAGCGTGGCGCTGGGAGCGACGGGGCCTTGTGCGGTCGCCAGGCCGGCACAGCAGAGCAACAAGGCGCCGGCCAAGAACCGGCTGGATCCCAACATCGACATAACAGATCGTTCCGCAGCCGCACCCGAAGTCACCCGTCAATTGTACTTTGCGGGGGACAGCAAACATCGAGCGGCGCGCTCAAATTTTGCGGAATTTCGTCACGATTATCGGGGAGTGGGCGGAGCGTGCAGTTCTTCGGGCGGCTGCGACAGGATCGCACCCTGCTCGCCGACGATACCGTGCTCGCCGACGATCACCATCGGCGTGCTGGGCGTGACTGACGGTAGGTAGGGGGCCTCGGTTGGGTCGAGGCACGGACATTGGATGCCGCAGCACATGGGGCAGCTCTTCTTGTGCAGCGGCAACAATTGCTCGCAAAGCGAACGCGTGGCAACGTACACGCGGTCACCGGGCATGATCTGGTAGTTGGTCGAAGTGTCGCCCAACTGCACAATCTGACGGTAGCAGATCGGCAGCACCATGCGGCAACCTCCCGGCGGCGAAGGCCGGGTCAGAATGATGTCGCACGGCGCGGCTTTGTCCGACAACCCGCCGGCGGTCAGAATGGCATCCAGCACGGTCTCGCGGCCGATGAGTGGGAACGAACCGGGCGAGTTGACTTCACCCAGCACGTAGTACAGTGCGCTGGTCGGATTGACCAAACGCACGTTGATCGGCGCGGGGCGTTTGTCCACTGCTTGGATGGCCGCCGCGACGTCGGTTTCGATTTCCTCGATGCTCTTGCCGGCCACGACCAGCCGGCCGTACTTGCCCAAGTCGATCGTGCCGTCGGCTAGCACCGTCTGATCCGTGGGAAACCGCAGCGGCGATTCGAGGCTCCCCGGTTCGATGACCAGCGAGTCGCCGCACTGCACCACGAAGGTGCTCAGCACGGTTTTTTCCAGTTCGCGCGGCAGGGGAGCCATGCGCGGCGGCGAGCGGCGAACTTGCTCGGTGGCTTTCAGCAGGAAGTCGCCCGAGGGAAACAGCGTCAGGCTGCCGCCGCTGGCCGAACAACCCACGAGCGATGCCAGCAGCAAGCAGGAAGCGATCAGCGGCCGACGAGCAAGGACTTGGAGTATCTGATCTATCATCCGTGAGAGCGTCCTTGAAAATCGACTCCGCCGATGTGCCCGGAAAACCGGGGGCGCCTGGTGGACCGCTTTATCGGCGTCGCCAGAGCCGGAACTTGAACGTTTCAATTGGTATTTTGCGGAGTCGACTTGCATGCATCGCTGGCGCGGGGCCACGCTGCCCAGCCGCGGTCGGCCGCAGCTTGTTTTGATCGCGTGCTACTGATCGGCGGGGGGAGGCTGATCCGAGGCGTCGCGGAATTTGGCGATCTTCTCAGGGGCAACGGCCACTTCCAGCGTCAGTTGCTCGTGGTTCGCGCTGCCGATTTTTCCAAAGTCGATCGCCGAGAGCAGGGCTTGAAAATCGTCTACCGGGGCAAACAGCACATGCGCCCTGCCGCCCCACACGGCCACGTAGCAAACCGGATGGCGAACCTTGGAGCCGGTGGCAGCCAGCGTCGCGTACTTCTCCAGCCCGATCGCCAGCGCGCGGCTCGACACGTCGTCGATCTGCGTCATGCGCATCACGAGCACACGGTACTGGCCGAACTGCTGGCAGGCGCCCTCGACCATTTCCTCGAAGCCGTCGATTCCCGATTCTTCGGTGGTCGTGCCCCAGCCGCGGCCGATGTGGAACTTGGAATTGAACGCGAGCAGCGGTGGCTTGTGTTCTCCCGGCGTCATCTGGCTGGCCCAATAGCGATAGCGGCCGAACAATCGTGGGGCCTGGACATTGGCCAGCAAAGCCACGCCCTTGGGAATCGAGCCCGCGGTCGCTCGGTCCTGCATAATCCGCATCAACTGCGCCCCGATGACGGCGTCGGCCTTGGTCTGGGCGGGCGACTCGAGCGTGCGCTGGTAGGCGTCCTTGGGAATGGCTCCGAGTTGATTCTGCCGCAACTGAAGGGCCTCGAGAATTGGCACCTGGCCCTCGAGCTGACCGCCGGCCTTCCATGCACTTGACTGATTATGGACCGGATCGAGTATGGCCGCGATGTCGAGTTTGAAACGCAACGCATCGGCGGCAAGGCTATCCAGCGTGTCGCGAAAAACCAGCGGGGCATACCACGGCAGTTCGATGAGACCGTTATCCACGCGCGCCGCGAGCAGCTCGCTTTCGCGGGTCGATGCCGCGGACACGCGCGCCAGCGCCGCGCTCACAGCCGGTGTGCCCAAACGCTCTTGCCCGATGGCAATCGCCATTTTCTGCACGCGTTGGCGGACATTTCGCAACGGGCCGCCGA
>DATCFX010000574.1:0-1077 GCA_036509275.1 Pirellulales bacterium
TGTTGACGCTGCCAGACAACCAAATCACGTACGGCTTTGGGCCGCCGCGACAAAATGCGTTGCGGCGGCCCCGCCGGTGTCCGACAATTGAAGGCGGGCAGCGCGGCACGCCCGCAGTCGTAGGCACACTCCCCGTTTGCCACCGCTGCCCACGAACGGCAACTTTGATCACGGCAGATTCCAACCGCGCTGCTGGCGACGGCGCACGGACCAGGTCTGCTGGCTGGCCGGGCGCGGCCGGAAACAACCATTGCGAGGACAACCGGGATGAACATCGCTGATCGTAGGGTCGCTTGGGCCGGGGTGGCGTGGGCGTTGGGCGTCGCCTTGACGGCTCCGGCTGTGACGGCCGCCACGATCGCCAGGCCGGTGACGATCAAGCCAGAACCGCTCGGCCTCGAGCCGGGCAAGCCGCTCAGTGCCAGGGCCCTGGTGCCCCAGCCGCCGCGATTGCCCGGCGCGATTTCGTGGACGATCGACACGCGGCAACACCGCGGCTCGCTGATCTCGATGGCCGTGAGCCCCGATGGCAAACAGGTGGCCACCGGCGGGCTGGACGGCGTGATCCGCATTTGGGAAGCGATCAGCGGCAAGCTGGTCCGGATGCTCGAAGGACACGACAGCTACGTCTACAGCCTGTCGTGGTCGCCCGACGGCGATACGCTGGCTTCGGCCGGATCCTGGGACGCTACCATACGCCTGTGGGATGCGCACACCGGCATGCCGCTGCGCAAGTTCAAAACACCCAAGGGCTATGCCGGCCGCGTGGCCTGGTCGCCCGATGGCACGCGGCTGCTGGCCTCGGGCGATCATAGCGGCTGGTTGTGGTTGTGGACCGCGGCCACGGATACGGGCGTCATCGTGCTGGAAACCGGCCAGGACGTGTTGTCCATCGACTGGTCGCCCGAGGGGGATCGCGTCGCGGCCAGCATTGTGCAAGGACCGGTGACCGTCGTGGACGTGTCGAGCCACAAGACCACCGACGCGGTCGGCGAGCCGACCACGGTTCACTATTGCGTCCGCTGGTCGCCAGACGGCAAGACGCTGCTGGTCGGCGACGCCGCCCAGACGATGCTC
>DATCFX010000575.1:0-1354 GCA_036509275.1 Pirellulales bacterium
CTCCCCGGCAGCGCGGGTCCCGCCGCATTGACCCGATTTGCAGGCAACCCGGCCCTCAGCCATGAAGAACCAAGTCTTTCTCCTCGTCTTTACCTTTATGCTTGCCGGCGGCCAGGTCCTGTTCAAGAAGCTCGGGCTTGCGGTGAAAGCCGCGCCGCCGGCAACGGCGCTGCTTACGGTGCTGCGCGACCCGGTCTTGTATGCAGCGTTGAGCCTTTACGGCGTTGCCACGGTGCTATGGATCTGGATCCTGTCGCGCGTGCCGTTGAGCCAGGCCTACCCATGGGTGGCCGTCGGCATGGTCGTCGTGCCGCTGCTGGGCTGGTATCTGTTCGGCGAGCCGATCGGGCCGATGTTTTGGCTCGGGGCGGCGCTGGTCATCGCCGGCATCATGCTCATTCAGTACGGCAGCCAGCGGGTTTGACCGCGGGCACGGGTTTGACCGCGGGCACGGGTTTGACCGCGGGCTCTGGGGGTCAGGCGTGGCCGGCGTCGCTCGACAGGCTCGATGGCTCGACGCCAAGCTTGGCCAGCGCGCGCCGCCACTTGGCGTCATGGTCGGGGTCGAACACGATCGCCTCGTCCGCCGCGACCGAGAGCCAGCCATTGGCCTGGATTTCGGCATCGAGCTGGCCCGGCGCCCAGCCGGCGTAGCCGAGCGCGAACAGGTTCTGGCGCGGGCCGCGGCCGTTGCCGATCGCGCGCAGGATATCGAGGGTCGCGGTCACCGAGATATTGCCGGCGACCGGCAAGGTGGCGTCCTCGCGATAATCATCGGTGTGCAGCACAAAGCCGCGCCCGGGCTCGACCGGGCCGCCAAAATGCACCGGGCGCCCTTTGGTGGGGCCGGCCGGCTCGATCTCGAGCTGAGCCAACAGCTCGGCCATGGTCAGCGAGCCCAGCGGCTTGTTGATCACCAGTCCCATCGCCCCAGCCTCGCCGCTATGCGCGCACAGATAGATGACCGACCTGGCGAAGCGGGGGTCTTCCATCTGCGGCATCGCCACGAGAAGCTGGCCCGCGAGCGAATTCACCGCGCCCTCCGATGCGATCCCTCGGCCATCGCGCCCATCCCTGTGCAAGCCCGCAGCTTATACGCTTATCATACGGTTTCGTTGCGAGCCGCCGCACAAAAACCGGCAGCCGACAAACTGAGAACACCGGCACTGGACGGTGCGGTTTGCCCGGCAGAGGGCGCTGTGCTATCGGTGCCCTTTCGGAGTGGCACCAGCATCGGAGGACTTCCCATGACGATCAAGATCGGCGACAGGCTGCCATCGGCGACCTTGCGACAGGTCACCCCGGAGGGGCCGAAAGAGGTCACCACCGACGACTTCTTCCGCGGCAGAAAGGT
>DATCFX010000576.1:0-9380 GCA_036509275.1 Pirellulales bacterium
GTGATCCATTTGGGCGGGCCGGTAGAAGGCCCGCTGATGGCCATCCACCACGACGAGCAGTTGGCCGACGCCCAGGTGGCGCCCGGCATCTACTTTACGCCCGAACCGGCCAAGATCCAACAATTGGTCGGCGGCGAAGATACGGCTGCCCGCTTGTTCGTGGGCTATGCCGGCTGGGGTGCGGGGCAATTGGAAAGCGAGATGCGCGAGGGTTCTTGGTTCACCACGCTCGCGACGGCCGAATACGTCTTCGGTCAGTTCGACGATCTCTGGGAAGCCGCTTTCAAGCAGTTGGGCCAGAACTCCGTGTTCGCCGGCTTGAAGATTCGCCACGTCCCGCCCGACCTGCGGATGAACTGAAGCGAATTGTTCGACAACCGGCGACGGCGATGTTATGTTCGCAGCGCCGGCTGCACGGCATCACTTCTCGCATTCTGGCGCACTTCATATTCTCGGGGGGAGGGCAGCAACATGTTCGGATTGAACCCGCTCGAATTGGTAGTCATTGTCGGAGCCTTTTGCGCGCTCGGTGGATCGGCTTTGCCGGTCGGCCTGCCGCCGCTTCCGGCCGATCCGATGGTCGAGCGTGCGACCCCCGACGAGTGCTTGTTCTACACGTCGTGGAACGGCACGGGCGTGCCCGATCCGAAATCGGAAAACCACACCGAGCGGCTGCTGGCCGAGCCGGAAGTCCGGGAGTTCGGCCAGCAACTGGCCGTGCAGATTCGCAAGGCACTGGCCAGCGTCACGAAACAGAACGCCCAGGCCGAGATGCTAGCCGACGCGCTGCCCGTGCTGCTCAACACGCTCGCCACGCGGCCCGGCGCGATCTATGTGTCCAGGGTTGTGCCGACGCCGCCCAATGTGTCCATCGACGCGGCGCTGGTGCTCAGTGCCGGCGACGAGGGCGCCCGGCTGCGCGAAGCGCTGGCGCGGCTGGAAGGCTTGCTCGCCGGTTCGCTGGGCGATCGGGCGCGCATCGAAAAGACCCGCATCGCCGGCGTCGAGTTCAAGCGCCTGGCACCTGCACCCGATGCGCCGGTGTTCATCTGGGGTTTCAAGGACGAGTTGTTCATCCTGGCGATCGGCGAAGACGAGGCCGAGAACCTGCTCCAGCGATTGTCCGCCGAGCGCAAGGCTCCCGAGTGGCTAAAGGACATTCGAGAAGAATTGAATAGCGACCGGCCCGCCAGTGTCACGTACTTTAACCTGGCCAAGATCGTGGAAACGGCGGCTCCCTTGCTGCCAGTTACCAAAACGGAACTCGACACGCTGGGCGTCTCGCAACTCGATTACCTGGCCAGCATTCGCGGCTTGGAAGGCCCGGGCATGGTGACGCGATCGCTGCTGGCGATCGAGGGAGAGCCGAAAGGGTTGCTGAAATTGCTCCCGGCCAAGCCGCTGGCGGCCGACGATTTGAAGTTCGTCCCGCGCGCCGCGACCTCGGCCGCGGTCATCCGCTTCGATCTCCTCGATGCGTATCGCACCGGACTGGCCCTGGCTTCGGCCTTCAATCCCCAGGGCGTCGGGCAGTACGAGGCGGCCCTGGTCCAAGTCGAACAGCAATTCGGCCTGCGGCTGGTAGACGATTTCCTCAAGCCGCTGGGGGATCGCTGGACCCTGTACTCGTCGTCCGAAGCGGGCGGCGGCCTGTGGTCGATGGGCGGCCTGGTGGCCAGCGTGTCGCTCGACGACGCCGACCGCTTTGCCGCGACGCACGATCGAGTTTTGGCGATAGCTCAAGGCTTGCTGGCCAATCGGAACAAGCCCGAGGTCCGCATCCGTCAGTCCACGATGGCGGGCGTCAAGGTCTACACCTTGCAGCCGAACATCCCCTTCTTCGTGGCGCCGACGTGGGCCATTACCAAGGACCGCTTGATCGTCACGCTGAGCCGGCAGACGATGAAGGCGGCGCTCGAGCGCCCGAGTGGGGCCGAGTCGCTGGCGGATCTCGAAGACGTGCGGGCAGCGCTCAAGGAAGGCCCGTCATCGTTTTCGTACCAGGACACGGCGGCGCTGGTTACCAGCTTGTATCCGCTGGTCGAGATGCTCGATCCGCTCATCAGCGGCGCGCTGGGTCAGCAGGGAATCGACTTCGACCTGCCGACGCTCCCCTCGCTCTCGGTGCTGCGCCGGCATTTGACGCCCACGATCGGCACGCTGCGACGCACGGAAGAAGGCTTTCTGAGCGAGCAAATGGGCAGTGCGGCCGTGAGCGTCAATATGGCGACCGTCGCACCGATGGCAGTCGGCATGTTGTTGCCGGCCGTGAATTCGGCTCGCGTGCAGGCCTGCCAGCAGGTCTCGACGTTCAACCTGAGAAACGTCGCCATCGGCCTGCAATCGATGGCCAATACCGACGGCCGGCTACCGGCCCCCGCGCTGGCTGATCCGGCGGGCAAGCCCCTGTTGAGTTGGCGCGTGGCCATCCTGCCGTTCCTGGGAGAAGATCAACTTTACCGATCGTTTCACTTGAACGAGGCCTGGGACAGCGCGCACAATCGACCGCTGGTCACGCGGATGCCGCAGGTGTACGCCGATGCGAGTCACCCGGAGCTGGCGGCCGCCGGCCGCACCCGTTATTTGCTGCCGACCGGCGCCGGCACGCTGTTCAGCGGCCCGACTGGCCCCGCGTTGGAACAGATTCCCGACGGCACTAGCAGGACGATCCTGCTGCTCGAGGCCCCGCCGGAGCAGTCCGTCGAATGGAGCCGGCCGGTGGACATCACGATCGACCCGAAGGATCCCGCAGCCAGTCTCAAGCTGGTGCCCGGCGGGCGATTCCAGGCAGTCATGGCCGACGGCAGCGTGCGCGTTTTTGCCGGCACGCTCGACTCGGCCGTGCTGCGCCAGTTCTTCAATCCCAACGACGGCGGCTGAGCGGTGCGACGAGACGCGCTGGCTGCACCGCACGGCTCGATCGCCTGCCTGATGCCGGCGGCTGGTGATTGACGCCGGCGCATTTCAATGTTATCTGGAATGAGTACGAATCCTCGCCTTCGATCGGGTTGCGCCCCAGAGTGACGCGACGCCCCCTTCCGCATCCATTTCCCTCAGGTCCAACCATGAGATCCCGATCCAGCGCCGATGAACGCCCTGCCGCGCGATGCTGGCGCTGCTTGCCCGCTTGTTTGTTGCTGGGGCTGACGGCCCTTTCGGCGTCGGCTCGGGCGGACGACTGGCCACAGTTTCGCGGATCGAATTGCAGCGGCATCTCGGCCGCCACGGCGCCGATGCCGACGACGTTTTCCGCCAAGAACAACGTGAAATGGTCCGTGCGGTTGGGCGACGGCATCGGCTCGCCGACGATCGCCGCCGGCCGCGTGTTCGTCACGCAGATGCTCGCTCCGGACCAATTCTCCCTCGTGGCGCTGGATGCCGCCACGGGTGCCAAGTTGTGGCAGCGCTCGTGGCCCACGGGCGAACTGCCTCCGATTCACGCCTCCAATAGCTACGCTTCGACGACTCCGGCCGCCGATGCCGAGCACGTTTACTTTTATGCGAGCTGGCTTGGGTTGCGCTGCCTGGATGCCACCAGCGGCGCGGACGAATGGCAAGCGGAAGTTCCCACGCCGTATTTCGTGTTCAAGTGGGGACCGGGCATGTCGCCGGTGCTCTACCGGGACCTGGTGATCTTCTGCCAGGACGACGACTTGTCGCCGGCGCTCTATGCGTTCGACAAATCCACCGGCAAGCTCCGCTGGAAAGACGATCGCTCGGACATGTGCTGCAGCTACTCGCACCCGGTCGTCAATCATACGGAGCATGGCGACGAACTGGTGGTCGCCGGCACGGGCAGGTTGATCGGCTACGATTTGCAAACCGGCCACCGCACGTGGTTCGCCCGCTCGCTATTGCGAAACATCAAGACCACGCCCGTCTGCCGCGACGGCATCATCTACATTGCGCTACAAAGCGGCGGCATTGCCAACCAATGGATCGCGTCGATCGACCAGGCCACGACTGGCAACCGCGACGGCAAGGTGACCAAGGCGGAGTTGCAAGCGTTTGTCGGCAAGCAGCCGGTGCCCGAGCGGTTCTTCAAAAAGACCTTCGAGCGGGGCGACGCCAACGGCGACGGGGCGCTGGAAGGCGCCGAGTTGGACAAGGCCTTCTTACCGCCGGGCAACGAGGCCGGCGCCGAGTTTGGCGCGGCCAGCGCGGCCCAGGAATTCGTGCTGGCGGTGCGCGGCGGCGGCCACGGCGACGTGACCGGCACGCACGTGCTCTGGAAGCATCCGACCAAACACACGGATCATATCGTCTCGCCGCTGGTGAGCGGCGACCACATGCTGCTGGTGAAATGCGGCGGCATTGCCACGTGCTTCGAGGTCAAGGATGGCAACAAGCTGTGGGGACCCAAGCGGATCGACAACGCGAGCGATTATTTCGCCTCGCCCGTGTGCGGCGACGGCAAGATTTACATTGCGGGCGAAAACGGGATCGTGATCGTACTCAAGGACAGCCCGACGCTCGAAGTCCTGGCCAAGAATGACATGGGTGCCTCGATCCTGGCCACGCCGGCAATTGCGGATGGCCACCTCTATATCCGCACTCGCGAGTCGCTCGTGTGCGTGGGGCGTTGAACGGGGCGGTGCTGCCGCTCGATTGGCTTACCCCTTCGCGCGCCGCACCTTGTAGTTGCCGCGGCTGTCGTCGTATTCCAGCTCGAGCAGGCCGTCGCGCTGCATCTCTTCCAGCAAGCCTGAGAAGCTGCCGTAGCCGTAGTAGCCTTCGCTGAAGCCGGGAAACACGCGGCGGATCGTTTGTTTGAGCAGCGAGCCCCAGAGGGGATCGTAGTCCTGCTCGACCGAGTGCAGCACTTCCAGCACGCGGTCGAAGGCCTCGTGCTTTTTGTCCTCCTTGGCGCCGGGCTCCTTCTTTTTCGTATCCTTCGGCCGGACTGCCTTGACCTGAGTTTTTTTGGCAACGCGAATCAGGTCGTCGTAGTAGATGAACTCGTCGCAGTTGGCGATGAGCAGATCGGAGGTCGAGCTTTTTGCACCGCAGCCGATGACCCGCTTATTGTTTTCCTTGAGCTTGGAAACCAGCGGCGAAAAATCGCTGTCGCCCGAGATCAGGGCAAACACGTCGATGTGCTGCTTGGAATAGCAAAGATCCAGGGCATCCACGACCATGCGGATGTCGGCGCTGTTCTTGCCGCTCATTTTGCTCTGGGGAATATCGATCAACTCGATGCCTTGGCCATGGAACTCGCGGACGGCGTCTTCGTAATTTCGCCAGTCGCAGTAGGCGCGCTTGTAGACCAGCCGGCCTTTTTCCAGCAGGCGTTTCAGGATGAGTTGAATCTGGAACTTGCCCGTGCCCATGCTGCGCACGCCGATCGCCAGGTTCTCGAAATCGACGAACACCGCAATCAGCGGCTCTTCGGACTGATGGCCTCTGGATGACTCGCTTGCCAACCGGGAACCTCCTGTACTTGGGTGCCTGGGCGCTGGGGGCGCCCAATTGGGGGGCTGCTGACCATGAAAGCTGGCCGTCATGCTACCTGCGCTGGCCGCTGTTTAGGAATGCCGGAGAACCGCTGTAAGCGGCAATTTCTCAAAAAAGCACGTTTTTTCTTGGTATTCACTATCGCGTTCGTTAAGCTGTCCCACGGACGGAACGGCCCCCCAATCGAGTGCGTTCAGCCAAACCCGCGCCGTCGCTATGCGTCCATTGTATCACGCTGCTTCGCCACCGTTCCGCGCCGCCGTTTACCGCATCGCTCAAGCTATGGAAGCCTCGCATGCCTAGCCATCGGTCTATGCGCCGCCGAAGGAAATCCGCTCGGAAACAGTTCCCGCTCATTCGCGACACTCGGTATCGGCGTCCGACGATCGAATGGCTCGAGCCGCGCTTGCTGCTCGCCGGCACCAGCGACGTAGATGGCCCCATGCCGCCCAGCTTGGCCACGCAACTGGTGGCCGTGCCGTATCCGGCTGCCGCCGATAGCCAGGAAGCGTATCCCACCTACGTCACGTTCGATCGCGCTGGCACCGCAACGCCCTACACCAGCAGCAGCCCGGTGGGGTACACGGCCACGCAGATCCTGACTGCCTACGGTGTGAACCAACTGGTCATCAACGGCAGCCAGCCCACGGGTGCCGGCGAAACCATCGCCATTATCGACGCCTACAACGACCCCGATATTACCAACGACCTGGCGACCTTCGACACGGCCATGGGCCTGCCGGCGCCGCCCAGTTTCACGGTCGTGTCGCAAACCGGTTCGACGACCAGCTTGCCGACCAACGACACGACCGGTTGGGCGGTGGAAGAATCGCTCGACGTCGAATGGGCGCACACCATGGCGCCGGGCGCCAACATCATGCTGGTCGAGGGCAACAGCAACTCTTTTTCCGACCTGGAAACCGCGATTACGTACGCCGAGTCGGTGCCTGGTGTCGCGGTGATTTCGATGAGCTACGGCAGCGGCGAGCAGTCCACCGAAGCCAGCGGCGACAGCCTGTACACGACTCCCAACGGCCATTCGGGCATCACCTTTGTCGCTTCCACGGGCGACGGTGGCTCACCCGGCGAGTATCCCGCTTATTCGCCCAATGTCGTGGCCGTCGGCGGCACTTCGCTGTATTTGTCCGGCAGCAATTACAGCTCCGAGTCCGGCTGGTCGGGCAGCGGCGGCGGCATCAGCCAATACGAAGCGCAGCCGAGTTACCAGACCGGCGTGGTCACGCAGAGCGGGACCCAGCGCACGATTCCCGACGTCTCGTTCGATGCCGATCCCAACACCGGCCCGGCGATCATCGATTCGTGGACTTACGGCTCGGCGGATCCTTGGACTCAAATCGGCGGCACGAGCTTTTCCGCACCCTCGTGGGCCGCGATCATCACTTTGGCCGACCAGGTGCGCGTCTCCGACGGCTTGAGCAATATGGACGGCCCGACACAAACGCTGCCGGCCTTGTATGATCTTCCGACAACGGATTTTCATGACGTCACCACTGGCAGCAACGGCGGCTTCAGCGCCGGGCCGGGCTACGATCTGGTAACCGGCCGCGGAACGCCACTGGTTAATTTGCTGGTGCCGGACCTCTCCGGATACACCTTGACCGTGACCTCCACGACGCCTGCCGACGGGTCGACCGTGGCGACGCCGCCGACCGGCTTCACCGCGAACTTCAACAACCCGATCGATCCCAGCTCGATCGCGCTCAGCGATTTTTCCGTCAACTCGCAAATTCCGTCATCCTACACGTCGACGTCCACTTCGATCACGTTCGACTACGGCACCAGCCCGGTGACGGCCATCGGCCTGCAAACCATGAGCCTGAGCGGCATCACGGAAGAGTCCAACGAGAATTTGATGGCCCCGCTGGCCGAAACCTTCCGCTACGATCCGCATCCGATCACGGTGTCTGCAACCTCGCCGGCGGCCAATTCTCTCGTCTCGCTGCCGCTGACCACGATCCAAGTGACGTTTAGCGAGCCGTACGGTGCCAGCTCGATCAGCGATAGTAATTTGCAGTTGAGCACTGGCACGGTGACTGGCTATACGCTGACCAACTCTACGACCGTAACGTACAACGTCAGCGGCCTGAATTACGAAGGCGCGACCGGCCAGCTCACCGTAACCGTTCCGGTCGGGACGGTGACCGACACGGCCGGCGACCCCAACCAGGCGGGCTTTTCGGCCAGCTTTACGCTGCACGCCGTCCTGCTGCCGCTGCCGGCGCTGACCGCCGCCGGGCCGGCCAGCTCGCTCATTTACAGCAGCCAGTTGTCGGGTGCGCTCAGTCTCGCCGGCCAGACGGACAGTTACACGCTGAACCTGGACGCCGGCGAAACGATCAGCGTCGTGGCCACTGCCGGCGGCGGGCTCGAGCCGAGCCTCAACATTCAAGGCCCCGGTGGCTTCAACGCCTCGGCCAGCGCCACGGCGCCTAACCTGGCCGCCGTGCTCGAGCCAGCGGCGGTCACAACCTCCGGCACCTATACGTTCCTGATCTCCGGCGTGGCCAATACGCTCGGCGACTACACGCTCGCAGCCTACGTCAATGCGGCTATCCAAACTGAGCAATACGGCGGACCCAGCAACAATTCCCTGGCGACGGCCCAGAGTCTCGCCAGCAGCTTCATCAGCCTTGGCGGCGCTGGCACCCGGGGCGCCGTGCTGGGCGCACTGAGCTCGTCAAGCGACCAGGATTGGTACAGTTTCACGCTCAATGCCGGCGACTTTGTGACGATTGGCGGCGCAGTGACCGCGGGTAGTTCGATCGCCTTGCAACTGCGTGATAGCTCGGGCAATCTGCTGGCGAGCAGCACGGTGCCGGCCGCGAGCTTTCAGCAGGAGATCAGCGACTTCACGGCCGCCACGGCCGGCACGTATTACGTGCAAGTTACAGGCAGCGGTGCCAGCCAATACAGCCTGACGCTGGTGCGCGATGCCGATTTCGACGATCAGACGAACGACTCGCTGGCGGGTGCCCAGCCGCTCTCGCCGAAGCTCGGCGGCGGATCACAAGTCGTGCTCGGCACACTCGGCTATGGAGTCAATGATCTCAGCAATTATTCGGTGATCGAATCGTTTGACTCGGCCAGCGAGTTGAACGACTACACCGTCACCACCACCAGTACGGCCAGCCTCACGGCGGCGGCCGCTCACGACGGCCCTTTGGGGCTTTCCACGGGCTCGAATACCGATTGGATCTACCGTGACGACGCCGCGGTTCAAGTGTCGCAAGGTGAAACGTTCGACGTCTGGGTCGAATCGGCGGGGACGCCCACCGGCCGCGCTTACTTCGGCTTCGGCGCCTCGGCGGCCGGAACCCTGTCGATGGTCATGGCCGGCAACAGCGGGGAATTGCAATTACAGGACAATACGGGCTACGGCAATAACTTCACAGAAATCGCCGTGGCCAACCAAACCTGGCTGCCAAACCATTGGTATCTGTTTCAAGTGGTCTGGGGCGTCGGCGGCCAAATCACCGGTAACCTGTACGACAGCGACGCCACCACGCTGCTCAACAGCGTTTCGGCCGTCGACGACGACGTCACCTCCGGCGGGATCGCTTTCCGCGGTTTTAGCAACGCATTCTATTTCGACACGGTATCCGTCAGCTCGCCACAAACGCCGACGTACTCGGTGCAGGCCGCGGCCGGCAGCACGCTGACGGCGAGCACCGCAACCCCCGGCGACAGCGTGGCCGGCATCAATTCGCTCGACCCCCAGCTTTTGATCTACAACTCGGCCGGAGCCCTGGTGGCCTCGGACGACAACTCGGGCGGCGACGGCCGAAACGCGTCGGTGTCGTACAACGTGCCGGCCGGCGCCGGCGGCACTTATTACATCCAAGTGGCCGATTCGCCGCTGACGCCCGAGCCCACCTTGGGCGACTACGTGTTGACCGTCCAAGGCG
>DATCFX010000577.1:0-2116 GCA_036509275.1 Pirellulales bacterium
GGCGGCCCGCTTGCCGGCCGATACGGGATTGGAGCTGGCAGTGGGAATGATGGCGATTTTCGATTTTGGGCCGCCGGCCAGTTCGACAATCTCCGACCAAACTTCCGGATCGTCGAACCGCAAGGCCCCGCCGGCAATGACCAACGAGCCAATCGCTTCCGCACGGCTGCTGGAAACCGACAGCCCGAGGACCAAAAACGCCAGGCTAAACGCCACTGATCTCATCATCTGACCGGTCCCTGGTCCGCGGATTCATAACGCATCGTCGATGCGACGGCTAACCTATTTAGAAAACTCCGGCATGCAAGTCGAGAGCGATTCGGGCACCGCTAGCAGGGCCGATCGCCGGCGGGCAACTAATTGATAGTATGCCGGGCAGTGTCAAAATGCGAGTTTTTTTCGGCCCAGCCGGGGGGTTCCGACCTTGGCGCGGGTTTTATTGAGTCCCTCGTTGAGGCGCCTGCGCGCGGCAGGAAACAGGTATCCAGTTCCCGAGATTTGCAAGTTGTCTGGGGCGTTGCGATACTTGCCGCGGGAGCCGCGTACGCCACTTTGTCAGAGTCGCCGGGCTACCGACAGGTGGTCGCTTGCAAGAAGGCCTCGAAAAGCATGCAGAAAATTCAAAAGCAGGATTTGCCCCCGCCGCTGCGGGAACTCGTCAAGCAGACGGAAAACAACATCGAGCAGGTGCTGCTGCACCTGCACGCCCTGTGCCCGGACGATGTGCCGATTGTCAAATGGGAAGGCGACGAATGGCAGCCCGACCTGCTGAACGATGACATCTATCCCCAGTTTCACCGCAGCGAAGATTACGTGCAGCACGCGGAAACCGATCGCCAGCAGCCGGCCGATCGCTACGAGGTGCTCTGGGCGCTGCCACTCTGTGGCCGCGATCAAACGAAGCACTGGCACGACAAACTCGGCCTGGGCAATGCCGCTGCCAGCAATGTGCTGCTGTTTCATTACGAGTTCAAGGTGCGGCAAGCCGACCAGATCGTGGAAGGCAGCGTGCTGGAATGCTTCTTTGGCATGTACGAGGGATACCGAGGCAATGCCGGCAGCGTGTCGCGCGTCTATCGGAACTCCCGCGACAACACGATTCCGGTCACTCCGCCACTGCTGGTAACAATGGTCGAACACGTGGAGGACCTGCGCCGCCACGTCGAAATCGAGCACCGGGTGGCCACGGTCATGCACCACCTGCGCGAACACCAGCAACAGTGGCAGTAGCGCCAGCGCGGCAATAGCCGAAACTGCCGCTGAGAGAATTCCGCCCGCGCAATGGCGCGGGGTCGCACGGAATCCTCAAAGGCTTCCGCTACGGAGACTGCGGCGGCCGAACGACGAGCAGCGTGACCAACAGGGCCACCAGGATGCGCAAATGCGTGGCCTCCAGGCCGGTGGCAAATGCGAGCAACAGTTCGTCGGCCAGTACGAACGCCGCGAACAAGCCGGCTGCAACCGCGATGGCGCGATCCAGCGGCCGCGCGGACAAGGCTCCACGGCAGGCAGCCGCCAGCGTCCGGGCCAGCAGGCACGTCGCCACCAATTCCCAGGCAATCACGCCGATAAACAACGCCAGGTTGCCCCAACTCGGCAGCGAATAAATGGAGGTCGTCTTCTCCAGCAGCGCATAATTGCCCGAGACAAACCGCCAGCCGGGCGGCAGCCAGCCGAGCGAGTGGGCCAGGTCTGCCAGGTTGCTGGCCGACACCACCGCAAACCACAGCGTCCAAAAGCCCAACAGCACGGCCGGCAGCCAGTTTTTACAGCAACTCACGACAGGCTCTCCCAACTAGCACCAGCAAACGCCACCCAGGGCAACTCCGCACCATGTCCAACACCCTCTTGCAGTCCGAAATCAGCGCCATGCTCGCCGAAAACGACGAGTCGGGGTTGCGGGCAGTGGCCAACGATTTCCACCCGGCCAGCGTCGCGGAATTCACCGCAGATCTGGCCGTCGGCCAGATCTGGCGGGTGCTGGAGTACGCGCCGCTGGAGTTGCAGGCGCAGATTCTGCCTTATTATCCGCCCGGCAAGCAAGTCAAGCTGATCGAGGGGATGGGCCGCGAGCACATGACGCACCTGATCGAGCAGATGGCCCCCGACGATCGAG
>DATCFX010000578.1:0-5691 GCA_036509275.1 Pirellulales bacterium
AAGGCTGCCGGCACGGCGGTCGACGAGACCCGCCGCGTGTTGGCCATGAGCCGCTATCCGATCAGCCTCGACCGGCCGGTCGGCAACAGCGAGGACAGCCATTTTGGCGACCTGCTGCCCGACCAGGGTGTGGAGAGCCCGGCCACCGGCGCGGCCCAAGAGATGCTCCGCGGGCGGATCAACAAGGTGCTCAAGACGCTCAGCTACCGCGAGCGCGAGATCATCAAGCTCCGCTACGGTTTGGGCGACGGCTACAGCTACACGCTGGAAGAAGTCGGCCATATCTTCAAAGTCACCCGCGAGCGCATCCGCCAGATCGAAGCCAAGGCCGTCCGCAAGCTGCAGCAACCCAGCCGCAGCCAAGAACTCGCCGGCTTCTTGGATTAACGAAAAAGCGCGTGGCGAGCGGCAATCGCCAGCTTGCCGGTAATTTGCCGCTACGACTGATTGCGAACTACCTACGACGTCGGGCGGAAGACAAACTTCCGCCCGGCGTTTTTTATTCGATTCGATTGGTGCCGTGCGCGGGTGAAGAATCGTTGATCGAGCTCGACGCACCGACTAGGATCGCCGTGCTCTCCTTTGCCAACCATCCGCCAGTTTAGGAGCGACCGAAAAATAACTTCTCCGCAACCCCTCTCCCCTTGTGGGAGAGGCAGGGTGAGGGGCCGGGAAAAACGGAAGTTATTTTTCGGTCGATCCTTACCAACCGTGCGCCAGGTTCCTTTCGATGCGATCTGCCCGCTTGTTACGAAGATTTGTGATTTCCCTCGGCTGCCTGGGCCTGCTCGGCGGAGCGGGTCTGCCTGCCGCCGTCGCCATCGCCGGGGCCGATGAAACGGCGAAAGCCGACTCGCAGGCAGGCGAGTTGCTCTACAACGGCATTCGACTGCCGGTCGAGTGGCCGCCACGCCACTCCTTGAAAACCGGAGCGGCACCGCCGCGCGTGCCTTATCTGGAGCATCCGCCGCAGGTGATTTCGATCGACGTCGGTCGGCAGCTATTGGTCGACGATTTTCTGATCGAACACACCACGCTCATCCGGCATTTTCATCAGCCCGAGCGTTATGCCGGCAACCCGGTTCTCAAGCCCCAGACGCCGGCCGAGCTCAACGGCGGCAGGCTGCCGCTGGCCGCCATGATCAGCGACGGCGTCTGCTACGACCCTACGGCTCGCGACTTCAAGCTCTGGTATCACGCCGGCTGGCGCGACGGCACGATGCTGGCCACCAGCCACGACGGCCTGCACTGGGCGCGGCCCACGCTCGACGTCGACTCCGGCACGAACCGCGTCCTCCCCGCGAAAAAGAGGTTCGTGCGGCACGGCACGGGCATCGCCATCGATCCTTACACGACCGACCCGCGGCAGCGGTTCAAAATGGTGATTTTCGAACACGACGCGAAACAGACGTCGGCCTACATCTCGGCCGACGGCGTACACTGGACCTTTCAATGGCACCTGCCGGAGTGTGGCGACAACACGACGATCTTCTACAATCCGTTTCGCAAAAAATGGGTCGTCAGTATTCGCGTCTATCGCTACGGCCGCGCCCGGGATTATTTCGAGGCCGACACGTTTGACCAGGCGATCGCCTGGCAACCGGGCCAGCCCGTTCCGTGGGCCAACACCGACGCGCTCGACACCCCCGATCCCGGCATGCTGGCCTTGCTTCCGGAGCGGGCGGAGATCGAGCGCGAGGCCGACGCCCAGCACAAATCGTATGCGGCGATGCTCAAGGACGTCCGCCAGCGCTACGGCGATCCCACGCAACTCTACAATCTGGACGCCGTCGGTTATGAAAGCCTGATGCTCGGCGTGTTCGGCATTCTACGCGGACCCACCAACGCCGCCACCTGGGACAAGCTCAAAGCCGTCAAGCTGATCGACCTGGAGTTGGCCTATAGCCGCGACGGTTTTCATTGGGACCGACCCAATCGCCGGCCATTTCTGGCTTCGACCCGCAAGCCAGGCGACTGGGACCGTGGCTACTTGCACGCCGGCGTCGGCATCTGCACGGTGATGGGCGACAAGCTGTACTTTTATTACAGCGGCTGGTCGGGAAAAAGCCCCGAACTCGGGATCTCAACCTATGCGGGCGGTGCAACGGGAGTGGCCATCCTGCGCCGCGACGGCTTCGCCTCGCTGGATGCCGGGGACCAAATCGCCGCACTCACCACGCGGCCGCTGACCTTTCGCGGGCGACATCTTTTTGTCAATGCCGCCTTGCCGCGCGGCGAACTACGAGCCGAAGTGCTCGACGAACAGGGACGCGTGATCGCCCCGTTTTCCGCCGAGAACTGTCTGCCGATGACCGGCGACTCGACGCGTCAGCGCCTCGCGTGGCACGGCGTCGACGATCTGGCAACTCTGCGCGGGCGCCGGGTGAAGTTTCGATTCCAACTCCGCCAAGGCGAACTGTACGCCTTTTGGGTCAGCCCCGACGCCTCCGGAGCCAGCTACGGCCCCGTCGCTGCCGGCGGTCCCGAATTCAAGGGGCCGACCGACACGGTGGGCGGGGAAGTCAAGGAGGAATGATGAATGCGGAATGATGAATGGGGGAGAGCGGGAAGGATCGACCTTCCCCCCATTCATCATTCATCATTCATCATTCATCATTCATCATTCATCGTTCATCATTCATCACTTTTTCTTCCCGGCGGCCCAAGAACTTCGGCCCGGCCAACGGGCTGCGGCGCGGCGGCGCGCGGTGGCGGAAGAATTCGCCGATCGCCTTGACGACCAGCTCCTGTTCGTCGCCGGTCATCTCGGGAAAAATCGGCAGGGCGACGGTTTCCCTCGCGGCACGCTCGGTTTGTTCGAGCACCGGCGGGGTGCCCAGGTACGCGAAGCAGGGCTGCTGATGCAGGGGGACGGGATAGTAAATCTCCGTGCCGATTTGCCGCTGCGCCAAATGCTCGCGCAGCGCGTCGCGCCGTCCCTCCGGCACCCGTACCACATACTGGTTCCAGACATGCCGCCGCCCGGGCAAAGTCACCGGCAGCCCCAGCACCTGGTCTAGCCCGCCGGCGGCAAACAGTTCGCCATAGCGCTCCGCATGTTGCTGCCGCAGCGCGGTCCAGTGATCCAGGTGCGGCAGCTTGACGTTGAGCACGGCGGCTTGCAGCGTATCGAGCCGGCTGTTGATGCCCAGCAACTGGTGATGGTAGCGGGGCTGCATGCCGTGGGTCCGCAGCAGCCGCAGCTTGTCGGCCAGGGCCGCATCCGCAGTGGCGAGCAAGCCGGCATCGCCAAATGCGCCCAGGTTCTTGGTCGGGTAGAAGCTGAAGCACGCCGCGTCGCCCAATCCGCCGGCGCGGCGGCCGTCGAGTTCGGCGCCGATGGCCTGCGCGGCGTCTTCGATCAGCCGGATGCCGCGATGCCGGGCCAACCGCGTCAGCTCGTCCATTTGCGCGCACTGGCCGAACAAGTGTACCGGGATGATCGCCCGCGTGGCCGGCGTGATCGCCGCGGCCACGGCCTGCGCATCGATCGTATAGCCGGCCGGTTCGATATCCACAAACACCGGCACCGCGCCCAATCGGGCCACGGCCGAAGCGGTGGCGAAAAACGTGTAGCTGGGAACAATCACCTCGTCACCCGGCCCAATGTCGCAGGCCAGCAGTGCCAGCAGCAGCGCATCGCTGCCCGAGGCGCAACCGATCGCCTGGCTTACGCAGCAATAGCGGGCCAGCGATTCTTCCAGTTGCTGGCAGTCGGGGCCCAGGATGTAGCGGCCGGAGGCGCACACCCGCCCCACGGCAGCTAGCAGTTCTTCGTGCAGCATGCGGAATTGCCGCTGAATATCGATCAGCGGCACGCCGCTGGCGCCCGGGGGGCTGGCACTCGAATCCTGGCCACTGGGTTCTTTGGGCATCGCCGACCGGACCTTTGCTGCTCGCTCGGCCGTCCGCGCTCGCGGCCGATGGTTTTTTCGCCTGCACTGGGTTCGAAACGAGGGCCGAACGGTAGGCGGCCAGCCCAAAACCGTCAAGGCCGGTCGAACCCTGCTTGGCAAACGCGCCGACGGCCGATCAGAATGCCGGCTGCGAGGAGCGCACTCGCCGAGCAAACGGCTGCCGATCATTGCTGGTCGAATAAGTAATCAGAGAAAGAAGAAAAGAAACCACAGAGGCACAGAGGCACAGAGGAAGAAGAAGAGGAAGAGGAAGAAGAGGTGACGAAAATGGGAAACGGACGGAATGTGAGCGGATCGGGCGTATGAACAAAGCGTGCGTGGAAACCGCTAGCATCGCCGAGATCCGGATCTATCCGATCAAGTCGCTGCCGGGATTGAAGCTCGAACAGGCGGCCGTGCGCGATAACGGCGCCCTGGCCGACGATCGCCGCTGGGCGATCTTCGACTCCGACGGACGGGTGGTCAACGGCAAGCGCACGCCGCGCATCCACGCCTTGGACGCCCATTTTGCGGCAGGCCCCGAGCAGGTGGTGCTGGTCGACCGGGCCGGCTCGCGTGAGGCGGCGTTTCAATTGACCCGCCAGGCGGCGGAGGCCGCCGCTTGGCTGAGCGAATTCTTTGGCTTTCCCGTCGAGTTGCGCGAGGATGTCGAGCGCGGCTTTCCCGATGATCGCGACGCGCCGGCACCGACGGTCGTCAGCACCGCCACGCTCGAAGCGGTTGCCGGCTGGTTTCCGCCACTGGAACTGGAACAGATCCGCCGCCGCTTTCGCGCCAACATCGAGCTGAGCTGCCCGGCCGCCTTCTGGGAGGACTGCCTGTTCGGCGAGCCTGGCCAAGTGGTCCGCTTCGACGCCGGCGAGGTCGAGCTGGCAGGCGTCAACCCCTGCCAGCGCTGCGTGGTGCCGACCCGGCACAGCGAGTCGGGCGAAATCTACCCGCACTTCGCCGCCACCTTCAGCCAGCGGCGGCAGGCGACCTTGCCCGACTGGGCCACCGCCAGCCGCTTCAACCACTTCTATCGGCTGGCCGTCAACACCCGCGGCGTCGGCCCGCAGCGCGGCCGGCACCTGCGCGTCGGCGATCGGGTTTGTGTCCGGGGAATCGAACCGAGCGACGCCTGCCAGGCGGCCACTTCTCGGGCTTAGACGCAACCCGACTTGAGGAGCCCCTGCGTTCTGCTGGCCCAGAGGGCCAATCGATGATCGTTCCGAAACGCCAGGCGGAATTCCTTGAACCCGAGCCAGCGGAGGATCGATTGCAGCACTTCTGGCCCAGTCGGATGCCAGTTCAGTCCGTACATTCCCGACATCGGCAGGTCTGTAGACTCCTGGCCGGCAATCAACGCGTCAACAGGCCCCGGCTTCCAAGCCGTGTTGACCATCAACACCTCTTTGGTCAGATCGGCCGCGATCTTCAAGCCAGCGATCGGGTCTGGCAGGTGGTAGAAGATGCCGCTGAACCAAGTGATGTCGAATGCCGGCAGTTTGAGTTGCGGTAATTCGAGCAGGTCGAGGCGTGAGAACCGAATGCCCTCTTTGGGAAAGTCGCGGTTAGCCAACAAAAATTCGGCCTGCTCCACCCAGTGCTGCCGTGCGTCGAACCCGAAGCATTCGGCCGCTCCAAGCTCCTTAGAGCGCCTAACAAAACTGGGATTTTGACGACGTGTCTGCAAGCAATGCTTGCCCAATATCTGGTGGGAAACAATCGTGGGAGCGCTGAATCGAGTAGCTATCGCAAAAGCGACCGTGATTCGGGCTACGATTCCTTTGAG
>DATCFX010000579.1:0-2460 GCA_036509275.1 Pirellulales bacterium
ACGGCGCCGGCGTGCTCGAGTCGCAGATGGGCGAACTCGAATATCGGCCGGGCGACTACGTGATCGTTCCGCGCGGCATCTTGCACCGCTGGCGGCCGGCCGGGCCGGAGAGCACGCTGCTGATCATCGAAAGCGCCGGCACGATCCGACCGCCCAGCCGGTACTGCAACGAGCGCGGGCAGTTCCTGGAACAAAGCCCTTACAGCGAGCGCGATCTGCGGCTGCCGCAAAGCTTGCCGGTGTACGACGAGCGGGGCGAATTCCGCCTGATCGTCAAGCAGTACAACGTGCTGACCGAAATCACGCTCGACCATCATCCGCTGGATGTTGTCGGCTGGGATGGCTACTACTATCCCTGGGCCCTGTCGATTCACGACTTCGAGCCGATCGTGGGCCGTCTGCACCAGCCGCCGCCGGTACACCAGACGTTTCAGAGCGACGGCTTCGTGGTCTGCTCGTTCGTGCCCCGGCCTTTCGATTTTCATCCCGACGCCGTGCCGGTGCCCTACAACCACTCCAACGTCGCCAGCGACGAAGTGCTGTACTACGCGAACAACGAGTTCATGAGCCGCAAGGGCATCGCCTACGGCTCGCTGACGTTGCATCCCAGCGGCCTGCCGCACGGACCGCATCCCGGCCGCGTCGAAGAATCGCTGGGCAAAAAGGGAACCGACGAACTGGCCGTGATGCTCGACACCTTCCGGCCGCTCAACGTTTCGCTGGAAGCCATTGCCTGCGAAGACCCCGACTATGCCCGCTCGTGGCTCAAGGGAACTGCTCAGTGACCACCTCGACCACCGAGAAACCTGTGATGAAAGCCAGCCTGCGGGCCTTGTTGGAAGGATCCATCGACTACGCCGGCGTGTTTCCGCCGGCTTCGCTCACGCTCGAGCAGGCGGCCGGCAACTACGCTGAGTATCGCCAATCGCCGGACCGTTGGCTGTTGGGCCGCTTCTGTTGCCCTGCCACTGGGCTCGAAGAGTTGAGCGCGCTCGAAGTGCCGGGCATCGACCGGTTGCGCGTGACGATGCTGGCCGGCAAGACGACCACGAGCGATTCGTTCTTGCACGAGTTGGAACTCGACCTGGCGCATGCCCGCGGCTTGCGACTGCAACTCGAAGGGCTCGAAGCCCGCGTGCCCGACGACGTGCAGCACGATCCTGGCACGGCTCCCATGACGCGGCTGCTGCACGCCACGGTCGCCGGGGCGTTGGCGGCCGATTTGCCGGTGGCCAGCGTGTTTATCGAAGTCTCGCTATCCGACGCCGAGCTGGGCAGCGACGGCTGCCGCGAGGTGCTCAAGCATACCATCGCCGCCTTGGCCGATTACAACGCCGGCGCGGCCAGCGGCCAATGCGCCGCCGGCCTCAAACTGCGCACCGGCGGGAACCAGGCGTCGGCCTTTCCCAGCGCTGCCCGTCTGGCCGATGCGTTGTGTGCTTGCCGCGATGCCGGGCTGTTTTGGAAAGCCACCGCCGGATTGCACCATCCGTTGCCGCAAACTTGCACCGATTTGGACGTGCGGATGCACGGCTTTGTCAACTTGCACGTGGCGGCCGTGCTGGCGACGGTCCACCAACTCGACGCGCAACATGTCGAGGAACTGCTCTCCGACGACAAGCCCGAAAACTTCGAGTTCGCCGAAGACGGCCTCCGCTGGCGCGACCTGAAGGCATCAACCGATCAGATCTCGGCGGCCCGGGCCAAATCGCTCGTCTCCTTCGGCAGTTGCGATTTTCTCGGCCCCTGCCGCGAGCTGCGCGACTTGGGTTGGCTAAAATAGCAGGCACACTCCGCTGTGCCGTAGCTCGATAGCAAACGATTAGCAAAGCGAAACGTTTTTCCCGCGGCGGTTAGGATCGACCGAAAAATAACTTCTCCGCAACTCCTCTCCCCTTGCGGGAGAGGGCAGGGTGAGGGGCCGGGAAAAACCGAAGTTATTTTTCGGCCGATCCTTACGGCTCACGGAGTGAGCCTACTACTTTGAAAACCAGCCCACATGCCAGCGCCGCAAAGCAGCTTTGTTCCGGTCTCGGCGGAGTCGCACTTTCCGATCCAGAATCTGCCGCTGAGCGTGTTCGAGCGCCACGATCAGCCGGATGCCCGCGTGGGCGTGGCCATCGGCGACAGCGTGCTCGATTTGGCGGTGCTCGAGCAACAAGGGCTTCTCGATAGCCCGGCGCCCGGCAGCAAGTCGGTGTTTGACCGCGGGAGCCTCAACGCCTTGATGGCGCTGGGCCGGCCGGCCTGGCAGCAGACGCGAGTAAAAATCCAAGAACTGCTGGCCGCCGACAATCCACGATTGCGCGACGCCGCTGCGCTGCGCCGCGAAGCACTGCTGCCGATGGCCGAAGTCGCGCTGCGGCTGCCGGTCGAAATCGGCGATTACACCGATTTTTATAGCTCGCGCGAACATGCCACTAACGTCGGCACGATGTTCCGCGGCGCCGACAAGGCCCT
>DATCFX010000580.1:0-1009 GCA_036509275.1 Pirellulales bacterium
GAGGCTGCCGCGTTAGCGGAAAGCGGTTTTGCCGCCCATCCTAAAAGCGCCGTGCTGGCCACGGCGCTGGGAGAGGTCCGCTACCGACAGGGCCGTCTGCACGATGCGTTCGAGTCATACCGGACTGCTGTGGCGCTCGACGTCTGCGTTGCCCGCACCCATTACGATCTGGCCCGGCTCCTGCGGGCTGAGTCGATGTTCGGCTTTGCCTATTCCCAGCTGCAGACGGCGCACGCTCTGGAGCCGGATGACCCGGACATCCATCTGGCCTGGATTTACACGCTGCCGCTGGCCGAGAGAGCCCGCCAGCTGGGCGTCTATCTGGCCGCGGCGAAAGACCAGTCCACCCGCCGACGGCAATCCATGAAATTGGACGAGAGCCGGTTGCACGCCATCCTCGCGGGCAAGAAAGCCAAACGAGGCTGTCGACTTGCCGCCACCTCCCCGACGACGACAAAGCTGAACTTTACCTATATCGAGAGAGATGAAGCCGGCCGATATCACAGTATCGGCCTAGCGGTGAAGGTCAACAGCAAGGCCTGGGCACAATTGAAGCTGGACACCGGAGCCTCCGGGATTCTCCTCGACCGGGGCACGGCGAAAAAGGCCGGCCTGGTTCCGGTCGCGGCCGATACCATCTCCGGCATCGGCGACCAGAAAGGTATGGACGGCTACTGGGCCTACGCGGACGACTTCCGTATCGGCAGACTCGAATTCAAGGACTGCATGGTGGAAGTCTCCGACAAGCGTTCCGTGGCCGGCATCGATGGCTTGATTGGCGCCGATGTGTTTGAGAACTACCACGTCCGGCTCGATTTTCCGCTGCGCCAGATGGACTTGTCACCGCTGCCAGCCCGGCCCGGCCAAGCTCAGAAACACGGACTGAACGCGAGCGGCATCGGCAGCGCCGCACCCGCATCCGGTCCGACGAAGAAATCGTCCACGGCGGCGGTCCAGCCGGTGGTGCGCTACCATGACCGCTACGTCGCCCCAGAGATGAAATCCTGGT
>DATCFX010000581.1:0-1048 GCA_036509275.1 Pirellulales bacterium
CGACGCCGACCTGGGGCAAGCCGTCGAGGGGGCCTTCCACGCCATTTACTTCCACGGCGGCCAGTGCTGCACGGCCGGCAGCCGTCTGTTTGTCGAGGAGAAGGCCCACAAGGAGTTCGTCGAGCGCTTGACGGAGCGGGCCAAGCAGCGCAAACTGGGCGATCCGCTGGACGAGGCCACGCAGCAAGGCCCGCAGGTCTCGCAGGAGCAGATGGACAAGATCCTTGGCTACGTCGAGCTGGGACAGAAGCAGGGCGCCAGGCTCGTCACGGGCGGCCGCCGTCACGGCCAGAAGGGCTACTTCATCGAGCCGACCATCTTCGATGGCGTCAAGGACGACATGGCCATTGCCAAGGACGAAATTTTTGGGCCGGTCGTCAGCGTGCTGCCCTTCAAGAGCGTGGAGGAAGTGACGCGGCGGGCCAACGATACGTCCTACGGCCTGGCGGCCGCGATCTGGACGAAGGACATTGACAAGGCCCACCTCTTTGCCCGCGAAGTGAAGGCGGGCACGGTCTGGGTCAACTGCTACCATGTCGTGGACACGACGACGCCCTTCGGCGGCTTCAAGATGTCCGGCCAGGGCCGCGAGAACGGCGAGGCCGCCCTGGAACACTACACCGAAACCAAGACGGTCACCATCAAACTGGGGTAACGGCCGGCAGGCCATGACCTCCTCTTCGATGCGGGCGGCCCGCGCCAGTGCGAGCCGCCCGCATCGAGACCTATCAATCCTCGAACACCGCGCTGAACGACTGCCGGTGGAAGCCGTGCGGCGTCGGCGCGCCAGGATGGGCCACGCGCGGCCGGGTCGGCGTCGGCTTCGCCCTGGCCAGTCGCTCCCAGTCATAGTCGTACACCTTGGCGAGATAGCCCGCGATCTCCTCGTCGTAGAAGATCAGGCTGGCGTCACGGTTCGACTTCACGCCCTCGTTCGACCAGTTGTGGCTGCCGAACATCACCACTTTGCCGTCCACGATGATGGTCTTGTTGTGGCAGGCCGGCTGGAATCGCATAACCGTGCGCGGGAAACCCAGGGCGACCAGAA
>DATCFX010000582.1:0-4225 GCA_036509275.1 Pirellulales bacterium
CCGGTGCCCAAGCCGATCTGCGAACTGGCCACGGAGCCGTCGACCATCGACAAGTTGCCGATGGTCTCCGAGTCGTTTTGGCCGCCGACGGTAATCAGCGTGAGCGTCACGCTGGTGGTGTTGGCCGTCATCAGGGCAACGTTCTTGCCTGCCAGGCTGCCGACGAAGGTGACCGTGTACTCGCCGGGCGCGCCGCCGACGATCACGTTGCTGTTCCCGGTGCCACCATTGATGGTCGATAGATTGTAGAGCGCCGCCTGCACTTGGGCCGGCGTGGCATTATAGGGGATGTTGCCCGTGGCCGTGCCGCCGTAGGTCAAGGTGAACGTGCCGCTGACCAGGCCCACGTTCACCAATTGAGTGGTATTGGTGACCAGGTTGGAACTGGCCGAGCCGACCGTGGATTCGGCGATCGAGTACGAGGCGCCGTTGCTGACGGCGACGGTCATCATCGATTGCGTGGCCCCCGCCAGACTGCCGACAAAGCTCACCGCGTATTCGCCCGCCTCGCCGCTGACACTGACGCTGCCGGCGGGAATGCTCGAAAGCTGCTCGAGCGCGGCCAGCACCTGGGCCGTCGTGGCGAAGTAGGGCAGGCTGCCGGTGGTCTGGCCGTTGAAACTGAGCGTAAACGTGCCGATCGTTTCCGACACCGCGGCACTGGCGCCGGCGCTGCCGGCGGCCACCATCAGCGGCTGCGTGGCCAGGGCCAATGCGCCTTGGAAAGTCACCAGGTACGCACCGGCCGAACCGGTGACGACCACATTGCCCGTGCCGATCGACGTTAGGGTCTGCAAAGCGGTCTGCACTGTCGCGGTGGTGGCATTGTAGGCAATGGCCGTCGTCGTCTGGCCGTTGATCGTGAGCGTGAACGTGCCGGCCGAACCGCTGACATTCACGATTTGACCGTTGTTGGTGACGCTGACAACCTGGGTCTCGTTGGTGGCCGAGCTCACCATGCTGGGCATCAAGTCCAGCGCGCCGGTGGCGTTGATGGTCACGACGGAGGTTTGCGCCAACTGCTCCGGGCTTTCGATTAATACCGTGTCGGTGCCGATCCCGACGTTATCGCCAATGGTCAGCGCACCGCTCAAGGCTGGAACGCCCGGGGCCTTGTCGAGCACCAGCGTGCCTTCGTTGACGGTCGTGGTCCCGAAGATGGCGTTACCCAGCGAACCGCCCAGCACCAGCGTGCCCGGGCCGACTTTGGTCAGGCCGTTGGCAATGATGCCCGTGCCGGTGCCGGCGATGCCCGTGTTGGCCGAAGTCGTCACCGAGCCGTCGATCTCGAGCGTGCCGCTGGCGACGCCGAGGGTATTGGTCACGGCGACCGTCGTGGTGCTGCGCACATCGACCGTGCTGATGAGGAAGTTATTGCCGGAGACGTTCAAGATCGCGCCAGTGCCGGCGATGCCCGAGCCGATCATGCTCAGCGGCACGCCGATCGTCACGCCGCCGGAGAGATCGAGCGCGGCGTTATTGGCGACCAGCGCGCCGACGGCGCCGGCCGAGATGCGGCCCATTATGGCGACCGGGGCAAAGGGCCCCGCCCCGCCGGTCAGCAACGACGCCACAGTGATCATCGGCTGGGCCGTGCCGGCGAAGCCCGCGCCAAAATAGAACGTAAAAAGCGTGCCGTTGGGCGTGTTGCTGGTGACCGTGATGCTGCCGGGGCTGACGGTCGTCAAATTCGCCAGGGCGGTCTGGATTTGGGCCGCGGTGGATTTGAAGCTCAAGGCGGGCGTCGTCGCGCCGTTGAAGCTCAAGGTGAACGTGCCGCCGGTGGCGTTGAGCAGCGTGAGCGTCTGCACTTCGCTGGAGCGCGTGTCGCCCAAGGCGTTGCTGTTCTGTACGCTCAACACGCCCTGGTCGACATACACCGAACCGGTGATTCCCAGGTTGTTGCCCGAGAGCACCAGCGTGCCGCCGCGCTCCTTGCGGATCGTCGTCGAGCTGCTGACCTGGGCGCTGATCGTGAGGTTGGGGATCGCGGTGGGCACCAGCAACAACGGCGAATCGGTGAAAATCAGTCCCTCGGCCGCGCCGAGGTTCAGAACACCGGTCTGTCCGCCGCTGCTATCGGTGATCGCGTTGCCCGTGCCCTCGCTGATCAGTTCGCCACTGGTGACGGTTAGCGTATAGCCGTTGGTATTCAGCGTCGCGCCAGCGGTTAGCTCCAGCGAGTTGATTGAAATGTTCGCGCCCAGCGTGTAGGTGCCCGGTCCGGCCAGCTTGAGGTTTGCCCCGGAGTCGGCCGCGCTGGTCAGGGTCGTGCCGCTGCTCAAAGGGGTTTCGCTGGGCGCTTGGATGCTCGTTTGCGAGCCGGCGATGGCGGTCGTGGCAAAATCGACCGTCGAGGTCGTGGGGCTGGTCAGCGTGATCCAGGGGAGCAGGCCGCTGACAAGGAGGGGCGCGGTGTTCAGCAGCAACCGGTTATTGGCCGTTCCGACCTGCGCTCCGGCCCCGACAAGGTTCAACGTGTCGCCGATTGGCACCCCGGCCGGCGTGGTGCTGGCGGGCGTACCCGTGGCCCCGGGGACCAGGGCGTCGGCCGTGACCGTGACCGACGAGCCGGCCACGTTCGGGTCGACTTGCAAGTTGATGGTCGACTCGGTTTGCGTGGTCGCGGTAAACTGGTTGGTGTTGATCGTGATCGTGCTCAGCGTTTCGCTCGAGGCGGCACCCGAAGCGCCGACGAAGTAGAACGTGCCGCCGTTCAGCAGCAGCGTGGCCGCGTCGTTGATGCGGTCGGCCAGGTTCTCGCCGGCGCTCCCGTCGATGCCCGGGCCGTTGTCCAACTCGAGCGTGCCGCCGGAGGCGACCGAAAGGCTGACCGAGTTGGCCAGCATGCCGCCGCCGCTGAGGACGATCGAGCCGTCGTTGATGATGGTCGCGCCGCTGTAGGTATTGTCGCCGCTGAGCACCAGGAAGCCGGTGCCGTTCTTGGTGAGCGCTTCGCTCCCCTCGAAATCGCCGACGCCGCCGGAGAAGGTGATGATCGAGGGGTTGTTGACGTAAACCGTCATGGTGTTGCTGGTGCTGGTCACCGAGCTGTACGGAGTCAGGTTGGCGGCGCCGGTGAAGGTCAGCGAATCGGCCGAATCGGCGGTGCCCAGCGCGCCGAACTGCACGATATCGCCCATGAACACCGGATTGCTCACCGTTTGCGGGCCGTTATCAGCCATCACGTATACCGACCCGGCGTTGCTGCCCAGGTACACGTTGCCGGTGCCAAAGGCGTTGCTGCCGCCGATGGTGATGCCGCCGGCGCTGAGATATGTGCGGCCGGCATAGGTATTGTCACCGGTCAGCTCCAGGTAGCCGGTGCCGGCCTTGGTCAGATCGGCCGCGCTGCTGCCCGTGATGTTGGCCGAAATGATCAAGTCGTCGGTGTAATTGAACGTGGAGTGATTGAAGGTGAACGTGCGCGGGGCGCTGCCCAGATTCAGGTTGCCCGTGCCGCGAATTTGCGCCGGGGCGTTGACGTCGGTGACGGAGAGCTCGCCATTGAGGATGATGGTGCCGCTATCGAGCACGTCGCCCGAGTTGATCGTCAGCGCCGTGGTGCCCGGCTGGCTGCCGATGGTGAGCGTGTGGCCATTGAGATCGAGCAGGCCGGTGGCGTTGACCAGCACGGGAGCCATGGCCGAGGGCAACTGGTTGTCGCCTTCCAGGCGGACGACGTCCGAGTCGACGCCGCCGGAGGCCAGCGAGCCATCGCCGACGGTCAGCGCGCCGCCGATGGCCAGGGCCCCGCCGGTCTTGCCCAGCAGCAGCGTGCCTTCGACGACCTCGGTCGTGCCGCTGTAGGTATTGGACGTATTGCCGCTGAGCTCGAGCGTGCCGAAGCCGTACTTGTAGAGGTTCGTATTGACCAGGCCGGTGCCGTCGGAAATCGCCGCGCTGACGTTCAAATCCACGGCCGCCGCGCCGTGATTGACCACGAAGGTTCGCGTGGGAGTGGTGGAAGCGTAGTTGTAGGCGTCGAGTGCCAAATTGCCCGAGATCGTGGCCCCGGTCGAGTTGCCCGCGCCCAGCACCTGCAAGGTCACGACCGTGGCGGAGGCGGTGGTCAGAACGCCGCCGCCGAGCGTCAGGATGCCGGTGCCGGTCGTAATCTGAGCGCTGGAAACCGGTCCTTCGACCAGTTGCACCGTGCTGATCACGCCCGAGTAGTTGTTGAGATCCAACAGGCCCGAGCTGTTGATGAAGATAGAAGCCGTAT
>DATCFX010000583.1:0-5291 GCA_036509275.1 Pirellulales bacterium
ATACGGTCATCTCGGCCGTCGACAGCGGCTCGTAGTCCGCTTCGACGATCGGGTCCTTGAACCCCAGCTTCAAGTGTCGATTGAACCAACTGTACATCGCCCCGCGGCTGACATAGTTGTAGTTGTGCGGAAACTGCACCAGCGGCCAGGCTTTCACCAGGTCCTTGGCACCGAGCATGGCATACAGCCGCTGAAGCTCCGGCAGCCCCTTGGTGGCCAGCTCCTTGGTCCAGTCGTTGGCGGCCAGCATGCCCAGCGGTTTGGGCGCGAACAGTCCGGCCAGTTCGACGTTGCCGGTGCCGATGCGGAGATAGCAGGCGTTTTCGCAGGTGCAGCCGCCTTGCATGGCCGTTGAAACCATCACGGCCGGCAGCATCACGGTCGGCCGCGGATCGACGACTCCCAGGATAAACGTTTGCGTTCCGCCGCCGCTGGCCCCGGTGACGCCGATCCGCTTGGGGTCCACGTCCGGCAGGTCGCACAGCCAATCCAACGCCCGGACCGAGTTATACGTCTGCAAACCGATCACGCTTTGCAGGTGCAGGTCGGCTTGCGGGCTTTGATAGCCCCAGTCCTCGAGCGTGTTCATCGCCGGCCGCACTCCCGGCCGATGCTGCAATTGCACGCTGTCGGCATAGCCCACCATGTCGTAATGGAACACGATGCAGCCCATCCGCGCCAATTGCACGCAGCGGCTTTGCAACGGGCTGCGGCCGCCCACCTCGAAGCGCTCGGCACCCACCACGATTTCTTGGCGAACTTTGCTGGACTGATCAAAGAAGCGGCCATTGGGCCAGTGCCCGTGCGGGCAGAGCACGACTGGCAACCGCCCCGACTTGCCTTTGGGGCGGTACAGGCTGCCGGTGACGAAATGGCCAGGAAAGCTTTCGAGGTACACGCGGTCCACGGTGTACTCGTCGCGATCGACGCGGCCATGTACGACCGCCTTGGGCGGCGTTCGCTTGGGCATGGGCCACAGCCCCAGCGCCAACAACGACTGCCGCCGCAGTTGCTCGGCTCGCTGGTGCCAGGCGGCCGCGGTGGTCGGTGGCGAGAACGGAAAATAGCCGTTCAGATTTTTCATCGGCCCCAGCCGCTGATCGTCGGGCAGCTTGCCCGGCGCGAGCACGCGGTGATCCGCGTTCTCCGCAGCCAGGCTGGAAGAGGCCAGGGCGAGCAGCAAGGCCAAGCCCGGCAAAGGGCGCATGAACTGAGCGGCTAGACGATACCACATGGCGGCGGTTCTCACGGCGGGAAGACGGTCGAGGGAAAAATCGGGCAGCGAGCATGAATCTAACCCACCCGCCCGGCCGCCGCTATATTTTTTCGACCGGCGTTCGATCCCCGTTAGGATCGACCGAAAAATCACGTCTCCGCGACCCCTCTCTCCTTGCGGGAGAGGGCCGGGTGAGCGGCTGGGAAAGACGGAAGTTATTTTTCGGTCGATCCTTTATCTTCAGCGAGCTTCCAGACCCGAATCGATCCGTCGTCGCTGCAACTGGCCAACGTTTTTCCGTCGGGAGCAAAGCGAACCGCGTTGACCGCGGCTTTGTGACCGTGGAATTGGTGGACGAGTTTGCGTCCGGCCACGTCCCACACCAGCACGTCGCCGTTGGCCACCGGCCAGCGGGTGCCGGTCGGCGCGGCCAGCGTCTTGCCGTCGGACGAGAAGACCAAGTCATTGATTTGCCCGGCGGGATTCTCGAGCACGCCGAGCCGGACCCGCTTCTCGAGATCCCACAGCGAGAGTTCCTTGCCCGCCAGGCACGCAGCCAGCGCGGCGTCGGGCGAAACGCGCACAATGTCCACGCCGGCCGGAAACGGCGCGAGCTCGCCTAGCTTGGCCTGATCCGCGGTTGACCAGATGATGGCCGTCTTGTCGCGCGTGCCGGCGATCAACGATTTGCCATCGGGCAAAAAGTCGATACTGGTCGCCACCGCTGGCCGGATGTCCCAGACCGTCGCCAGGTTGCCCGTCGCCACGTCCCAGAAGCGGATTTCGTGGTCGTTTCCGCTGGTGACGATGCTCGTACCGTTGGGCGACAGAACCGCGGCCCGTAGCGACTCGTGTTGCGCCAGACGCTGGCTGGCGCCGCTGGCGAAGTGGCAGCGGTAGATTTCGCCTGTCGCGGTCGTGCTGACAGCGTAGGCGCCTCCCGGCTCGAGCCAGGCATTGCGGACCAGGCCGTCGATTCTGCCGCGCCGCGAGCGCTCGCCCGAATGAGCGTTCCAAAGCCGGAATTCCGGCGTTGTGTCGAACGTGATCCACGCATTGCCATGATCGGCCTCGAGCAATTGGAGCACGCGGGCATGATTTCCTTCGTACAGCGCGGCTTGGTCCCCCTGGGCGTAATCGTCGGCCAGCCAGCGGTAAAACAGCTCGAGGGATTCCGACGTCCCGAAGCCGCGCAGATCGCCGCGACCCAGGTGCGAGCGCGCTTCGCGCGCGGCCTGGCGGTCGCCCTTGATATGCGCTAGCGCCGACAGATGGCCCATCGGCTCGCTCGATTCGGGAAAGTGTTTACCCAGTTCGTGGTAGCCTTCTTTGACCAGGTCCCACGAAAAATCGAAGTCGTCGAACACCGCGTAGCCGTGCGCGGACTTAGCGTCCCATACCATCTGCGCATAGACGGCTGCGCCCCATTCCTTGCGGGTCAATTCCAGCGCCCGCAGAGCGAATTTTTCCAGGTCGCCCGGCTTGCCGTGCCAGCGCGGCAGGTAGTAAGCGCCGGCTTGGAAAATCGTTCCCCGGTAGGTCGGATTGATGTCGATCGATTTCGCGACGAGGGCTTCCACGCGGTCGTGGTCGGCGGCCGTGGCCTTGATCATCAGGACTTCGTCGCGGCACAAATA
This sequence comes from Pirellulales bacterium, assembly GCA_036509275.1. Lineage (GTDB taxonomy): Bacteria > Planctomycetota > Planctomycetia > Pirellulales > PNKZ01 > DATATB01. The sequence goes on from DATCFX010000583.1 coordinate 2,854, forward strand.
AGCATCCCGCTCGTCGAGTTGCCAGGCGCGCTGGATGAGATCCTGGGCCACGGCCAGCCGCTGGCCGAATTTTTCCCAACCGTCGGGCGTGACGGACGACGCCCAGCCCGAGCCGCGAGCTTGCCAGGCATAGAACACCCAGTGGTGGATCAAGGCGAGATGCGCGGCGACGGACTTCGGCTTGGCTTTCAACCAGGCTTCGAGTTCGGCTTGCTGCGCCTGGAATCCTTGCTCGGTGGATGGATACGACGTGAGTCCGTCGTAGAACATGCTGAGATAGCTGTGACCGCTGCGGAAGTGCTGTTTCTCGCGGCGAATCTTGGCGATCGTCGCTTCCAAATCGTCGTAGCTCCGAGTCTGGAGCAGGTACTGGGACTTGTTGCGCATGACCCAGGCCGCCATTTCCGGCGACAGGCTGGGGTCCGGGCCGTCGATCACCGGGTTCGCGGAGTCCGCGGCCGGCACGATCACCAGCGGCGGCGCCGTGCGGCTGGTGCGCAGCCGCAGCAGTTCGCCTTTTTTGCAGGCCCGCCAGTAGACATAGTGGAATCCCAGGGCCGGGTCCTTGAACGTCACCTCACCGACGCCGATCCAACCAAGCATGCGCATGGCTTCGGCGCGGAGACACTCGCGGACCCAATCGACTTTCGACTTGGGAAGCTGCTCGAAACGGACGGCCAGCAGCAGCCCGGTGTCTTGCGCGATTTCCACGCCGATCCGGCCCTGCGAATTGTGGGGGCCGGCGGGCAGCGGCTTGGGAGCGAAGACCGTGGCCCCTTTCAGGCACGCCATCAACTGCGGATTGCAATACGACTCGACCGCGACCGAAACAAAGCCGCGCGTCCCGCTGACGTTGACGCGCGCATTGGGAGCCACGGCCGCGGGTGGCGGCCGTCCGGGCGGTGGCGGCGCTGCGGGGCGCTCGCCAGGCTTCCAGGCAATTTTGCAGCCCGGCAAGCTCTTGCGCAGGGCGTCGACCGCCGATTGGCTGACTTTCGTGCGCTCCAGCGCCAGATTCTTCAGGCTCGTCAGCGTGGCAAGCTGCTGGGCGGCCGCATCGTTGGTGGCCGTGTCTTGCAGGGCGATGTTGCGCAGCGACTTGAGCGCGGCGAGTTGTCCAATGGCCGCGGGACTTACGCGGGTGGCGTGCAAATCGAGGATTTCGAGCTGGCGGAACGTGGCGATTTTGCCCAGCGTCGCGTCCGTTACCAATGTCGCGGCCAGGTTGAGCGATCGGAGTTTTGGCAGTTGAGCCACGACATCGAGCGCGGCGTCGGTCACGGCGCAGTACTCCAGCGAAAGGATATCGAGTGCTTTCAGCCGCGCGATGGGTCGCAACCCTTCGTCATCGATGCACGAATGCCGAAACACCAGGCACTTGAGTTTGCCGCAGCCGGCCGCCAGATCTTCGATTCCGCGCCGACCGATCACCGCATCGGTGATGATCAGCCGCGCGAGCGTCTTGAGCGCGGCCACCTCCGCCAGCTCGCGCGGCTCGAGCACCATCCCGCGCAGCTCGAGTTCGTGGATCGTGAACGGCTCGCCGGGCAAGTCGTCGACGGACTTTACGGGAGCGAGTACCTTGCCGGAAACCAGCGGCCGGATTTGCCCGCCGCGCTCGAGCGCCCATTGGGCGACGGCCCGGTCGCGATCGGCTCCGTCGGCGATTTGGCCAGCCGGCCTGGCAGGCAGCACATCCCCGGCAGGATCGTTCGCCACCGCCAGCCGCGGCGCCAGGCACACGAACAACACCAGTGCGAAGCGCATCACCGCCTCCGTTCTCCAGCCCCGAGCCAAATCGAAAACGTGCCTTCTCTTGAAAAAGAGACCGGCCTATTCTACCACTGCCATCACGCGCTGCACCTGCCGGACAAGCGAAAAGCTGAGGCGGCGAGGCGGCTTTCATCCTGCTTATCCTGCTGAAGATTCGGCGTCGATCCGATATGATGCTGTTTTTGCGCGGTTCGAGAAGCCCATGGCGCTGCTATTAAGCGGTCAATCGCTGAGCAAATCGTTCAGCAGCGATCCGCTGTTCGACGACATTTCGCTGGACGTGCTCGAAGGCGAGCGGCTGGCCTTGATCGGACCCAACGGGTCGGGCAAGTCGACCTTGCTCCGCATCCTGGCCGGCAAGCTCGAACCCGACCACGGCAAATGCACGCGCCGCAAAGGGCTGCGAATCGGCTACCTGGCCCAGGAGGACCAATTCGCCGAGGGAGCCACGATCGAGCAGGTGCTCGACGCGTCCTTGGCCGAATGGGCGGCAACCGACGGCGCCGCGGCCGACGGCCCCGCCGAAGAACATGAGCGGAGGACGCAGGTAAGCATCGCGCTGGGCAAGTTCGGCTTCAATGATCCCGGCGCCCTGGCCGCGAGCTTGTCCGGCGGCTGGCGAAAGCGGCTGGCGCTGGCGCGCGAGTTGGTGCGGCAGCCCGATC
>DATCFX010000584.1:0-3005 GCA_036509275.1 Pirellulales bacterium
CGGCAACGTGAACCTCGGCTCGGGCACGTTGACCATCGACGGCGCCGCGAGCACCACGTACAGCGGCGTGATCAGCGACGGCGGCAACGCCGGCAGCTTGGTGGTCAGCCTTGGCTCGGCGAATACCTTGACGCTGGCCAACGTCAGCACCTACACCGGCGGTACGACGGTCAACAGCGGCACGCTGCAACTGAACGTGGCTAATGCCTTGAGCTCGAGCGGCCCGCTAACCGTCAATGGCACCGGGACGGGCCCCAGCCCGGTTCCGGCCGTGGACGGCACGGTGCAACTCAACGGCAACAACCTGGCGGTGGGCGACCTGTCGGGCACCGGCCGTTATGCCACGGTGGCCAACACCACCGGCGGCGCCGCGACCCTGACGCTGAACACCAGCGGTTACAGCACCTACGGCGGCACGTTGTCGGACACGGCCTCGACCCCGTTGAGCCTGGTGATGGCCGGCAGCGGCACCGAGTTGATGAGCGGCGAGAGCGTGATCCACGGAGGCGTGGACATCCAGGGTGGCACGTTGCGGATCAACGGCTCGCTGGACGATTCGCAGGGCACCGGCATTAAGGTCGAGAATGGTGCCTCGCTGCACGGCGTGGGTACGATCTATGGCAGTATTGCGGTCATGCCCGGTGGTACCTACGGGCCGGGCAACAGCCCGGGTACGCAAAACATCAGCACCCTGACGCTGAGCGGCGGCTCGGGTGTCGAGTTCGACACGGCGATCGCGACCTCCACGTACAACGACCAGACGCATACCGGCACCTATACCAGCCTGGCCAATATCAACTCGGGCGGCGGTAATCTGGTGGTGGACAGCAGCGTGACGGCCGCCAGCCCCGTAGTGGTCTCCGTGGAGTCGTACGCGACGGCCAGCCCGAGCACGATGGGACCATTGACGCTGCAGGGCGGCGTGTCGGGCTCGTCGAACTTCAACCCCAATGGGTCGTACCAGTGGGAGTACATCACGTTCACTGGCTCGTACATCAACAACAGCACCGGCGACCTTTCTCTGAACCAAATCTTCACCTTCAATAGCAGCAGCATTACCGAATTCGTGGCCCAAAACCCCGGCGCACTGCTCAGCGACTTCTCGGTGAGCATGAGTGGCAATGTGTTGTACATCGACTACGGCCCGTCGGCCGTACCGGAGCCGGGCAGCATGCTGTTGGCCGCGATTGCGGCGATGGGTGCGGCGGGCTTTGGCTGGCGCCGCCGTCGCCAGACCAAGCTGGAGCCAGACAACTCGTCGCAGCCGCAGGGCGGCGAGGCTTAAGAAAAGGCCGGCACCCGCTGGGGTGTCTGGGTTGACGAACGTCACGCTTGTCGCAAACTAAACGAAGGCCGCCGATCATCCCTCGGCGGCCTTCGTTTTGTTGTGCCGGCCAGGGTTCGACGCCGAATGAAACGTAAGCCGGCCAATCAGAATCTACCGAAAGGTAACTTCCGTTTTTCCAGCCGCCGCACCCTGTCCGCTCCCGCAAGGGGAGAGGGGTCGTGGAGCAGTTATTTTTCGGTCGATCCCAAGCGCTGGTTTCCCTGGCCTTGGTTCGTCGTGCTGGGCATCGTCTGTGCCTATGCCGACGGCTTGCAAGGACCGTTCATCTTCGACGACGGCGACGCGATCGAACACAACCGGGCGCTCGTCGAGCTGGAGCCGGTCAAGGCACTGCTGCTGGGGCCGACAGAAACGACGGTGGCCGGTCGGCCGATGGTCAACGCCAGCCTCGTGCTGAACTACCTGATCGGCGGCCTGGATCCGACCGGTTATCACGTGGTGAACGTGCTCCTGCACACGCTCAGTGCTCTGACGCTGCTGGGCATCGTTCGCCGCACGCTGCTCGCGCCTCCTCTGGCCGCCCGCTTCGGTGAGTACGCCGCGCCCTTGGCCGCGGCGGTCGCCACGCTCTGGGCCGTCCACCCGCTGACCACCGAGGCGGTGACCTACATCATCCAGCGAACCGAGTTGCTGATGGGGCTGTTCTTCCTGCTGACGCTGTTTTATGCCATTCGGGCTTGGCAGGGGCCGCAGCGCTGGTGGCCGGCAGCCAGCACTGCCTGTTGCGCACTGGGCATGGCTAGCAAAGAGACGATGGTCTCCGCGCCGCTCGTCGTGCTGCTCTATGACCGGATATTTTTGTATTCGAGCTGGGCCGAAGCGTTTCGCCGCCGTCGAAAGCTGTACGCCGCGCTGGCCGCGACGTGGATCGTGCTGTTGCTGCTGGTGGCGACCTACCCGCGTGGAAAATCTGCCGGTTTCAACCTGGGAATGCACTGGTGGGAATACGCCGGGACGCAGTGCTCGGTGTTGCTCACCTACCTGCGATTGGCGGTTTGGCCCCGGGGATTGTGCCTGGACTATGGAACTTGGGTGGCGACTTGGCCTCGCCAGGTGCTGCCCGGTTTGATCGTACTGTCGCTCCTGGCGGCGGCGACGGTCTGGGCGCTGGTGCGTGGGCGGCCGGCCGGATTTTTGGGAGCCTGGTTCTTTCTGATCCTGGCCCCCACTTCCAGCGTGCTGCCGATCGTGACCGAAGTGGCCGCCGAACGGCGGATGTACTTGCCGCTGGCCGCGGTCGTCGCGCTGCTGGTGCTGGCCGGGTGGTCCGTCATCCAGTTGGTTGTGAACCGGCGGGTTTCAAGTTCGGCGGGACGCGCTCGCTGGAAACAGCGTCTGGGCTGGGGGACGGCCGTTGGATGCGCGCTGGTGCTCATCGGGCTCACGGCTGCCAGGAACTACGAGTACCGTTCGCTGGTGGCCATCTGGAGCGAGACAGTCGCCGAGCGGCCCGGCAACCCGCGCGCACAGTACAATCTGGCGGTGGCCTTGGCCGAGCGCAGCTTGCTCGACGGCGCCGCGCGGCATTATCGCGAGGCGATTCGGCTCAAGCCGGCCTATGCCGATGCCTTCAGCAACTTGGGGGCCGTGCTCGCCGCGCAGGGCGATGATCGCGGGGCGCTGGAAAACTATCGCCGCGCGCTGGAAATCGAGCCCG
>DATCFX010000585.1:0-6406 GCA_036509275.1 Pirellulales bacterium
CAGGCTGCCGTCGGGCGCCCGGATGATCGCCACGATGCCGCTATTCAGAACGCGCTGGAGTGGTGGCGTTGTTTGCATGGTTAACTTGCCGTGATGGTGGTATTGGATCGGAAGCGGCTCGTAAACGGGCCGGCTAAATAAACCAGCCGGTTAAACCTTCGGCTCACTCGCCGATCGGCCGCTGCCCCCAGGGCATGGGCATTGTCGGCGGCCGGCGATGACGATCGCGGCGCTCGTCGCGCGGCCGGTCCTTGAAATACGTGACGAAGCGGCCCAACTGCTTGACCGCCTCTTCGTAGGCTTCGCGGCCTTTTTCGGCCGTCGCCAGCTCGGCCTCGCCCAGCACGCCGGTGGACGAATAGCTGCTGGTCCACGACACCAGCGTCGCCGGGCCGGAGCCGTACAAGTCGACAAAATTGAACGGGCTGTTCTCCGCGTTGAAACTGACTTCGCCATTGGCGATTTTGTCGCGGCGGACATTGTCGCCATCGAGGTACAAATACAGCGAGGTTTCCAATTCGCAGGCGTGAGCGCATCCGCCGGGATACTTGCTCTGCCGCCAGCGCGGCAGAAAATCCTTGTCCACCGTCAGCAGGTGCCACCAAGCGGCCAGGATGCAGTCGGCGTCGGTCTCCAGGTTCGTCCGCCGGGCCACCAGGTCCAGGTTCGGCATGTTCGAGCCGTGGCCATTGAGCAGCACGATCTTCTTAAATCCGTGATAGGCGAGCGACTTGGTGATATCGAGCACGTGGTGCATGAAGTGCTCGAAGTCGTTGTTGATCGTGCCCGGAAAATCCATCACGTGGCCCGTGTAGCCATAGCACACCGTCGGCAGCACCAGCACCTTGTCCGGATGCAGCCGGCCGGCGCCGCGGGCAATTTCCGTCGGACAGATTAAATCCACGTCCAGCGGCAAGTGCGGGCCATGCTGCTCGACCGCACCGCACGGCACGATGCACACCTTGCCCAGCTCGATCGCGTCGTTGATCTCCGGCCAGGTCAGCTTTTCGTAGCGGTATTCAGTTTCAGCTCGCGACGGCATGGGCTCACCTGCTTGGATGGCACGAATCGAGGCGGCAACGCCGACCTTGCGGCGCCGCCTTGCGGACCTTTAGTATCTTGGCCCCGGCCCGCCGATTCAATGCCCGCCATTTCTACTGGTGGTTACCACCCGGAGTAATGCGCAACCCCCGGCTGGGCAAGCATAAGGAACGCGCGCAATATAACTTCCCGATTTTCCAGGCCCTCACCCGGCCTATCCCACAAGGGGCGAGGGGTTTGCGGAGAAGTTATTTTGCGTTCGTTCCTAACTGCCAGGCGAACCGCAGAGATAGAGCCCCGCACCGAGTTGCGGGCGCAAACGAGGGGGAGACGAATCGATCCCCAGAGAGCAGTTCGGCGGCGTTCAAGCCGTCCGTGTTCAGTTCATGGCCGCGGCTTGCGAATCGCTGACCACGATGGCATCGACCATGCGAATGACGCCGGCCACCCGCTGGCAACAGTGCTGGCACAACTGCTTTTCATAAAAGCTGCGCACGCGGCCGCGAAGGGTCACGATTCCGTTGTCCGCTTCGACTTCCAGATGCCGCAGGGCCGGCATATGACGACCGGCCAGGTAGTTTAAGACGCGACGCTTCAGTTCGTGGTCGGCATCGCTGGCACTGCTAATCATGTCTGGCTCGATCCTTGGGTGCTGAGAGGGCGGGTGCCCGGCGCGTTTTGTTAAAACTCTCCAGAGCTTATCGGCCGAGGGCTGCCGCCGTGTTCAGCAAGATGCGTGCCGCGGCCCAGACATATCGAGTCGATGGCTCGAGCCGCCGGCGTAAGTTCAAACCGCGCTGGAGCTACGGCGATACCGGCGGCACTGGCGACGGGCTCAGCATCGACGAACTTTTTTCAAACCATGCACACTGCGGTAGCGAAGCCTGCGCGCTTCATGTGCAGGCGCTGCGCGCGACGATATTGGTGGCAAGCGGGGGGGCTGCCCCCCGGTCTGAAATCGCCGGTCGCGCGGGATTTTAATAGCCCAGGCCGTTGCCATCGAGCTTGGCGGTCTCCAGCGTGCCGTCGGTGATGCGGAACATGCCGGGATAGCGGCCGGCCCAATTCGCATTGCCCGCCGGGCAATACTGCCGGGCGTTGCCCTCGACGGCCGTCACCGTGGGAATCCGGGCGGCCAGGCTGGCCGAGTGCAGGAACGACGCGCCGGGGCATGTCAGGTCCTGCACGCAGAGGAACATGCCGTATTTCTGCGCGGCGGCCGCCATCAACAGCGCCTCGCTATGGCCTTTGCAGGCCTTGAGCGCAGCGCCGGTATAGCCCTGCTCGCGCGCGGCCTGCAAGCTTTCCAGATCCACGAGCGACTCGTCGATGACCATCGGCTTGATCTTGGCGGCCTCGTGCATGCGGTTTTCCGGATGGGCCCGCAAGTCGCGATGCGTCGGCTGCTCGATGTATTGCACGCGGTCGAAAGCGGCCGGTGCTTTGCGCCGCACCTTGGCCATAAAATCGAGAATGTACTGCACGTCGGCGCACTTCTCGTTGAAATCAAGCGAGTAGAACCACTGCTGACAGCCGCGCTGCCGCTGTGTCTCCGAGGCTACGGCCTCGACGGCCACTACGCGGTCGACGTCCCAGTGCAGATCGTCGCCATTGAGCTTGATCTTCAGATGCGTCAGGCCGTTGCTCGTGATCCACTCGCCAAGCGTCTCGGGCAGTCCGTCATCGAGCGGCTTTTTGACGTCGGTCCGAGTCAGCGGGTCGAGCGCACCGATCAGATGATAGAGCGGCATGCGGGGCTTGGGCGTGCGCAGCGTGTAGCGGTCGAGATATTCGCCGGCAAACTCGGGCGTAAGATACGAGCCCAGATCGCGGTTCACGAACTCGGGCCCGAGCACGTTGTAGGAATTCTGCTCCAGTGCTTTGCCATACGCGTCGTGGATGGCCGCCTCGAGCGGGCTGGCCGCGACCAGTTGGGCCAGCCGCGGCATGGCCGGGCCGGTGTTCGTGTCGCGCGCGACCTCTGCGGCCAGCCGCGCATGATCCTGGGACAGGTCGTGCGTGATTTCCAACGGATGGCCTTGGCCGCGGTAGCCGTTGGCCTGCTGCGCCAGCCGTTCGCCCAGGTCGATCATGGCCGTCAGCGTTTCGGCGCTGGCGGGCTCGGTGGTGGGCCACGCCCAGACGTTGCCCATCGGCATGGAACCCAGACCCCGGGCACGGCGGCCGTCGCGCGTTTCCACGTCGACCGTCACGTCCAGGATCACGGCATCGCTGACGACGCGGCCCCCGAACTTGACCGGAGCACGATAGGCAAAACTCTCGGTGCGGGTCGAAACTTCCAGCAAACGGATGTCGGTGGTTTTGGACAAGTGTCGGCTCCTATGACGTAACGGGCGGCGACTCGAGTGGGCACAAAAATCGTACTGCCAAGCCCCGGCCCAGGCAACCGACCTACACCAGCCCCTTGCGCACGGCCCAGACCGCGGCCTGCGTGCGATCGGTTACGCCGATTTTGCGCAGGATGTGCTGCACGTGTTCCTTGACGGTTTCGTAGCTGATGCCCAAGGCCTGGCCGATTTCCTTGTTCGTCAATCCGAATGCAAGCTGCCGCAGCACTTCGCTTTCGCGCTGCGTGAGCGGCACCTCGACGTCGGCCACCATCCGCGGCGTGGCCAGCGCCCCGGTCACGCGGCGCAATTCGTCGCGCGTCCAGGCGTCCTCGCCGCCGGCCACTTTGCGCAGCGCCGCCAGCAGCTCATCGCGCGTCGCCCCTTTCAACAGATAGCCGCTGGCGCCCAGGGCCACGGCCCGCGCCACGTACGTGGGATTGTCATACGTCGAAAGCATGACGACCGCCATTTTGGGGTACGTCATCTTGATGCGGCCCAAGGCCGTGAGGCCATCCACGTCGGGCATGCGAATATCCAACAGCACGATATCCGGTTGCAGCTTTTCGGCCAGTTTGATGGCCTCCTCGCCCGTGGCCGCCTCATCAATCACCTCGATTTCGGTCCCCACCATGAGACTCTTGATTCCCGACCGAACGACCTGGTGGTCGTCTGCAATCAGCAAACGGATGGCCATGTTGTCTCGCTATCGTCTATGATTCGGGTACAAAAAGTTTGGATGGGTTCCCTCAGTAGAGGGGAGAGAAGGCCCGCGGCCGACGCCCTCGCTTAATTTAATTGTATCGCGAGATTCCCCCCAAGCGGAGCCCCCCGGGGGGCATTTTTTCAAACTCCAATGAACAAAGCCTTTATCAAGGAGCCGGAGCAAAGCGATTCGGCCTATTGCCCGCGCTGCGGATCGCTGGGGATCGCCGTGGGCGAAGCCACGCTGGCGGCCCAGTTGCCGCCCGAGGCACAAGCCGCGATCGCCAAGGCAGCCTTTTTCTGTCCCTTTCCTACCTGCGAGGTCGGCTATTTCGATAGCTTCGAGCGCGTCGTGCCGGCCAGCAAGCTCGTGCGGCCGGCGTATCCGAAGGAGCCGGAAGCTCCCCTGTGTGCCTGCTTCGGTTTTACGCGCGACGACATCGAAGATGACTTGAATGAAGGGGGCGTGCGGCGGGTTCGCGAGTTGCTGGCCAAGGCCGGCCGCGGCGATGCGCCATGCCTCGTCAAGGCCGCCAGCGGCCAATCCTGCATGAGCGAAGTGCAGCGCTATTTCATGCGCCGCCGTGCTGAGCGGTCCCAGGGCGAATAGCCCCTCCAGGCCGCCAAAGGATCGACCGAAAAATAACTTCGGCTTTTCTGACCCCTTACCCTGCCCTCTCCCGCAAGGGGAGAGGGGGTTGCGGAGAAGTTATTTTTCGGTCGATCCAAAGTCCCGTCCACGTTGGCATTGGCACGCAATACGCAACGTACCCACTCGACGTGCTCGGCGCACGTTGTAAGTCGAGTTTTTACGCAGCTCGTCCCTTGCGATCGGGTCTATGGGAAGCCGATTTGGGCGGGCAGCAACCAAGGTATTCGTGAAGGAGCAACGAAAAATGACTGTCGCATCGTGGTTCTCGAAGATGACCGGTAGTGGGCGGTTGGACAATCTGGAAGACTTGCTGCTGGCACAGATCAAGGATCTGTACAGCGCCGAAGACCAACTCATCAGCGCCCTGCCCAAGATGGCGGCCGCAGCCCATTCCTCGCAGCTCAAGAGCGCGTTTAGCACGCACCTGCAGGAAACCAAGCAGCACAAGCAGCGCCTCGAGGAAGTGTTTCGCCTACTGGGTAAGGAGCCCGAGGCCGAGACTTGCGAAGCGATGCAAGGACTGGTCGCCGAGGGAGGCGAAGTCATCGATATGGAAGGCGACCCCGAGGTCAAGGACGCCGCGCTGATCGCCGCCGCGCAGCGCGTCGAGCATTACGAAATCGCCGGCTATGGCTGCGTGCGGGCCTTTGCTCATCGCTTGGGCCACACGCAAGTCGTATACCAACTGCAACAGACGCTCGACGAAGAGGCCCATGCCGATAAGCTGCTCACGGAAATTGCCGAAGGCTTTATCAACGCACAGGCCGCACGCAGTTGAGCGCGGCCGCCGGAGTTCAGCGAGCCTGCCCACGCTCCCCTTTGAGCGGAGCGTGGGCAGTTGCTCGGCGTAAATTCGAAAGGCGTAAATTCAAAACGGGAACGCCCTGCTCCCGGGAAAAGATGACGGATGGCGACTCACACGACCCCAGCGGCCGAGGTTGAAATTTCGAGCCTGCGCGTCTCGGCCTATAAAATTCCGACGGATTACCCCGAATCGGACGGCACGTACGAGTGGGACTCGACCACGCTGGTGCTGGTGGAAATCGAGGCCGGGGGGCAGCAGGGCATCGGTTATACCTATGCCGATGAGGCCACGGCGCGGCTGATCGAAGCAAAACTGGCGGCGGTCGTCGAAGGCCGCGCGGCGCTGGATACGCCGGCCTGCTGGATCGCCATGACCACGGCGGTGCGCAATCTGGGCCGGCCCGGCATCGCGGCGATGGCCATTTCGGCGGTCGATACGGCGCTCTGGGATCTCAAGGGCAAGCTGCTGGACGTCTCGCTTGTGTCGCTGCTGGGCTCGGCGCGCTCGGCGGCGCCGGTCTACGGCAGCGGCGGCTTTACTTCGTACCCGCTGGAGAAGCTTGAAGCGCAGTTGGGCGGTTGGGTGGCCCAGGGCATTTCGCGCGTGAAGATGAAGATCGGCCGCGATCCGCAGGCCGATCGCCAGCGCGTGGCGCGGGCTCGCGCGGCGATTGGCGCTGAGGCCGAGTTGTTCGTCGATGCCAATGGGGCTTACAGCCGCAAGCAGGCGCTGGCCCAGGCCGAGGTATTTGACGAGCAGCAAGTGAGTTGGTTCGAGGAGCCGGTCTCGTCCGACGATCTCGACGGTCTCCGTTCCGTACGCCAGCACTGCGCCGCCGACGTGGCTGCCGGGGAG
>DATCFX010000586.1:0-2623 GCA_036509275.1 Pirellulales bacterium
AGCCAGCCCGCGCGTCTTGCCTTGAAACACGGCGGCGGCCTGGTACTTGGTCAGCCGGCCCTGATCCACCAGGGCATGGGCAACGACCTGCGTATCCTGGGCCTGTGCCGGATCGGGCAGGCTTTGGAGAAAAGTCGTCCACTCGGCGGCCGTCATCAGGCCGCACGCCACGACCGACTGACCAAACTGCTCGACATCGACACGCATCGCCCGCCTCGTAGGTTCGAAGGCAACCGAAGCTGAATTATAACGCCCCGGAGCGCGCATTGGGACCAGCGGCTGTCGCAGGGCACAATCCTGCCGCAAAGACCCCCACCGACCGCAGTCGAAGTACGTCACGCACTCCGTGCGTGGTGTGCGGTCGTTGGCGCAATGACGATTGGTTGCCTTTGGTCACGCACGGGAGTGCGTGACCTTCTTTGCTGGAAGGGGGACAGGGTGGCGCCCCTTCGGGGCTCGGCGATTTACGCGTGCCGGGCTTCCAAGGGCTCACGCCCTTGGCTAACAACTTAGCGCCCCTCCGGGGCGAAGAAGCGCCGCTCGCCATCAGCCCGCCAGTAGATTGTCTTCGACGCGGCGGATGGTTTCTTCGAGCTGGCAATCGCGCTGGCCGACGACGAGGGGGGCGCTGGCTGCCATCAGCTTGTTGATTTTCTTTTGCGCGGCCACGACGGTGCTGTGGCTGCGCCGGCCGAAGTATTGGCCGATCTCGCTCAAGGCGGCCCGCGTGTGCTTGCGCGCCAGCCACATGGCCAGCATCCGCGGATGATCGACGAGTTTTCCTTTGGCCGGAGATTGCAGCGTCTTGGGCTCCAGGCCGAACGCCTCGCACACAGCCTGTTCGATATCCGCTAGCCGCACGCCACGGCCGTAGCTGGGCAGCATGTCGGCCAGGCACTGCTCGGCTACGGCGAGCGTGACGGGCGTATCGTGCGCCTGGCTATGGGCGTGCAGCCGGTTGAGCGCCCCGGCCAAGGCGCGGGCGTGGGTCGTGAGCTGCGCCGCCACAAAGGCCTGCACCTCGTGCGGCACTTCGGTATCCAGCCGGACGGCCATTTGCCGGACGATGCCCAGCCGGGTTTCATAATCGGGCGGGTCGATGCCGCAGACCAGCCCGCCCTGCAAGCGTGCGCTCAGCTCGGCGCCCAAACCTGGCAACTGCGCCGGCAGGCGGTCGGCGGCGAACACGATCTGCCGGCCGTCGCGGATCAGGGCGTCGATCGTATGCAAAAGTTCGCCGAGCGTGGCCTTTTTGCCGGCGAAGAACTGCACGTCGTCGATTAGCAGCAGATCGAGGCCGCGATATTTACGGCGAAAACTGGGCAGCCCGCTGCCGCGCACGGCGTCGACGTAATAGGTGGTGAACTGCTCGGCCGAAAGATACACGGCGTGCAGCGACGGCCGGCTCTTCTTGGCGGCAATCCAAATGCCTTCGAGCAAATGCGTCTTGCCCACGCCGGTCGGCCCGTGCAGCACCAGCGGATTGGTGCTGCCCAAGCGTTGGGCCACCGTTTGGGCCGCGAGGTGCGCCAGGCGGTTACCGCCCCCGAGCACGAAGGTCTCGAGGCTGGAAAACCGGCGTGGCGCGGTCGCGCTGCCGGACTCGGCGGCCACGGCTGCCGGCGTTTGACGCTGCGCCGGCGATGGCGGCTGCTTGGCGGGCCCAGGGCCGGCGACGGTTGCGAGTTGGCTATCGATCTGGAAGGAGATGGGCAGCGGCTTGCCCAGGGCGGCGACGCACGAGGCTTCCAACTCGTGCCGGAAGTTATTGCGCAGCCAATCCTGGAAGAACCGATCGGGCACGCTCACGGTCAGCCCTCCGTCAGCCAGCGACAGCCGCGTGCTGCCTCCGAACCAGAGTTCGTAGCGGTCGCTGCCCACCTTCTCGGCCAATGCGAGCTGCAATGCCGAGACGATTTCCCTATCGCTTTTGGTCACTTCCTTGATCCTTGGGCGCGCAGCGCGGCCGGGAACCCAAGCTCCAGAGCGAGCGCAGATTCCAACCACGAACTGTAGGCAAAGCGAAAGAGCGTTTGGCCGGCGGCGTCGATTGCCGCACGGCGTCCCAGTGTCACCCGGGGTCGGTGATTGTAGTGGTGCTAGCTAGCCTGTCAAAGCCATTCGGCGGCGCGCGATCCCAGGATTCGCCCAGATAAAAAAAGCGGCCTGCTTTTCTCCGAAAAACCCGACCGGTCAGGCCTGCTCACCCCCCAAAAAAAACTTTTTTTCGGGCTAAGGCAGAAAGTGCAAAAACTGTCGATGGGGTCTTTTGCAACGCTCAGCGCTGCTCGCGCCTGTTGCCACAACTCATTCTTCACTAGGATGTTGCGTAATTATTGGCGTCTCTTGAGCGGGCCATGTTCGCGGCGTTGCCAGTTTCATCGGGGCCGATTTTACGGGCAATCCGTGCAACTGGGTTAACGCGTCCGCAGATACACGTCACGGCGGTCCCAGGACACCATGCCCAGCGCTTCGTACATGGCTACGGCGGGATGATTGGCGCTATCGACGGCCAGCACCAGCCGCTGCCTTCCGCAGTGGGCCGCGAACCACTGGGCGTAGCGCACCAGGGCCGCGCCCCAGCCGCGTCCGCGGACCTCGGGCACGAGCGCCACATACACCA
>DATCFX010000587.1:0-1297 GCA_036509275.1 Pirellulales bacterium
GACCGCCAGGGGCGGCGCCAGCCAACCGAGGAACACGAGTGACAAGCCTGCGAACAAGCTGATGGCAAACGGCACGCCCAGCAGCGGTGTGAGCAGCAGCGCGGCCGGCACGACGATATGGAATTTCCAAGCCACCAGCGGCAGCGTGACGGCCCACACCGCGGTACTCACCAGCAGCAGGCGTCCCAGGCCCGAAGCGCCTTGTTGCGCGTATCTGATCAGCCAGGGTTGCGAATTGGCGATCAGCCGATCAAGCGGATCGGGCGGCAAGGCGTTGGCCCAGCGCCACTGGGCCATCCAGGCCAGCGTGGCGGCCGCCAGAAACGACAATTGCGGCCCCGCGCGAAACAGATCGGCCGGATTCATGACCAGGACCATCAGGCCGGCAGCCGCCAGCGAGTTGAACTCGAGCGCCTGCCGTCCAACCGCCAGCGAACCGCAGGCCACGAGCACGATGATCGTGGCCCGCACGGCCGGGGCTTCCGCCCCAATGAGCACGGCATAGGCCAGCGTCAGCAGGGCCACGGCCGCCAAAGCCCTGCGGCGCGGAACCAGCCCCAGCCGCAACAGCCAGAACAGCCCCACCGCCAGGATGGCAACGTGCATGCCGGAGATCGACAAGACGTGTACCATCCCAGTGAGGAAATAGCTCTCCGTCCGCGCTTCGTCCATCTGATCGCGCGTGCCCAGCAGGATCGCGCTGGCTAACCCTGCGCGCTCGGGGGCGACGTGTTCGGCCACTTGGCGCGCGGCAGCGGCGCGCACGCGATGGAGCAACTGGCCGAACCACCAGCCGTGTGGTCGGGCCAGGATCATCAAGCTGGCGGGACTTTCGGCCCAGAGCCGGACAAGTTGCCGATCGGCGCGCGCATGCGCTGCGAAGTCGAATTCGCCGGGGTTCATCGGCGGCGCGATGCGCGCCAGTTGCGCGACGATCTCGAGCCGCGTGCCAGGCTCGATCGCCGGCAATCGCCCATCGACGGTGAGCAGCGGATGGCCGGAAGCCGGCCGCCAGGTGCTGCCGTCGCGCACGGCTTCGATCGCCAGGCGCAGGCGGCTGCGTGGGCGTTCCGGCAGACCCCGCAGCGGATTGTACGGCCGCACCGGCAGCCACGACACATTGCTCACGGCCCGAACGCGCAGGCAAACCGGGTCGCCGCCGGGCGTGGCAAAGCTCGCCAACTCGTCAGCGGGAAACAAATTCCAGCGGGCATGATGCCAGGCGCCGCCCAACGCGGCACACGAGCCGTACAGCAGCAGGGCGGCAAACGTCGCACGGCCAAGACTGGCGGTGCCG
>DATCFX010000588.1:0-3899 GCA_036509275.1 Pirellulales bacterium
CAGGCTCGCGGCGATGCGCTGGCCGTGATTGCGGCCGACCTGCAGGATCCGCCGGAGCTTCTCGTCCCGCTGCTCGCAGCGTGGCGGCAGGGCGCCAAAGCCGTGCTGGCCGTCCGCTCGCGGCGCGACGATCCGTGGCTGGCCAAAATCGGCGCGGCCTTGTTTTACGCGCTTTTCCGGCGGCTGGCGCTAGCGAACATGCCCGCCGGCGGCTTCGATTGCTGCCTGCTCGGCCGGCAATTGGCCGAGCGGCTGGTGGCCCTGCGGCGGCCGTGTTACCTGGCGGGCGAAATCATCTGGCTGGGCTTCGAGCCGGTGCTGGTCTCGTACGATCGCGGCCGACGCTTGGCCCGCTATGGCCGCTCGATGTGGACGCTGGGCAAACGGCTGCGCCTGGCCGCCGATGCCATTTGGACGTTCTCGCGAGCACCGCTCCGAATCGTGCAGGCGATCGGAGTCTCGCTCGGCCTGCTGGCGATGGTCGGCGCCATGCTGGCCCTGTTCGTCTTTTCGCCGGCGCATCTCGATCGCAATCTACTGCTGGCGGCGATCGCCGGCTTCAGCGGTTTGCAGTTGCTGGCCACGAGTTGGGTGGGCGGCTCGGTCTGGGCCTGCCAGCAAGCGCTGCTCGATCGTCCGCCGTTTGTCATCGAACGCGTCATCCAGCGCGACGCACAGAAGCGCCGCGCCGCATGAGCGGCCTGTCAACTCAGCACTTGGTTGACCACCGCGGCCACGCGCTCGATCGCTTCCGGCGGCAGTTCGGGATAGCAGGGCAGCGAGAGCACTTCCTCGGCCGCCCGCTCGGTGTGCGGTAGCGAACCGGCGGCATAGCCCAAAAAGTCGTAGGCCCGCATGCGATGGATGGGCTTGGGATAATGAAGGCCGAAGCCGATGCCTTCGGCCTTCAGTCGCTCGATGAGCGCGGCGCGGCGCGCGGTTTGAATCACGTACAAGTGATAGCTGTGCCGGGCTCCCGCGGTCGTCTGCGGCCGGACGATGCCGGAGTGCAACTGCTGGTCGTATATTTCAGCCACGCGCCGCCGGCCGGCCAGCCAGTCGTCGAGGTGGCGCAGCTTGACGTCGAGAATCGCCGCCTGCAATTCATCCAACCGGCTGTTCACGCCCTCGCGCTGGGCGTCGTAAGCCTCGGCGCAGCCGTACGCGCGGATCTGCCGCATACGCTCGGCCAGGCCGGCGTCGCGCGTGAAGCACAGCCCCGCGTCGCCGTAAGCTCCGAGATTTTTGGTCGGATAAAACGAAAAGCAGCCGATGTCGCCCAACGTGCCGCTGGCCTGGCCCGAGAGCGTCGACCCGCAACTCTGCGCACAATCTTCGATCACCTGCATTCCATGACGCCGCGCCAGATCGCAGATGGCCGGCAGCTGGGCCATGTTGCCGTACAGGTGTACCGTGATGATCGCCCGCGCCCGAGCCGTGATCCGCGCGGCGGCCGCTTGCGGATCGAGCAGCAAGGTGCGCGGATCGACATCGCAGAAAACCGGCGTGGCCCCGGCCATGCGAATCGCCGACACGGTGGGAATCGCCGTGTTGGCCACGGTCAGCACTTCGTCGCCCGGGCCGATCTCCAGCGCTCGCAAGGCGATGGCCAATGCATCGGTGCCGTTGGCCACGCCCACGCCAAAACCCGCGGCGCCCAGGTAGCAGCAGAAGTTCTCTTCAAACCCGCGCACGCGCGGGCCCAGGATCAAGCTGCCCGAGTTCAGCACCTGGCGAACCGCGGCGAGCACCTCCGCTTCGATCGCGGCATATTGCTGGCGATAATCGAACGCGCGGATCGCACTGCCCGGGCTGCTCATTGCCAATAGACTTCCTTGTGCTCGCGATAAAAGGCCATGGTCCGGGCCACGCCCTGCTCCAGGTCCACTTGCGGCCGCCAGTTGGTCGCCGCCTCGAACCGGGAAAAATCGCCGTAGTAATCGCCGATGTCGATGATCCGCTTGTCGTCGGGAAAGGGGGCCGTTTCGATTTCGAAGCTGGCGTGCTGCTTGAGCACTTTGACGAACTCGACGAGCGAGTACGGCCGGGGCGCTCCGAGGTTGAAGCACTTGCCCAGGCAGGCGTCGGTCACCGCCGCCAGCAACAGGGCGCTGACCACGTCGTCGATGTAGTTGAAGTCGCGCAGTTGCGCCCCGCCGCCATAGAGGCTGATCTTCTCGCCCCGCAGCGCCCGGCGGATGAAGATGCCGGCGAAGCCTTGCCGGTCGCTGCGGATTTGCTGCCGCGGGCCAAAGGTGTTTGTCAGCCGCAGCACGGTCGAACGGACACCGTACGTGCCGTGATACAGTAAATGGTAATACTCGGCGGCCAACTTGTTGATGCCGTTGACGTCGATCGGCACCGTCGGATGGTCTTCATTGACCGGCACGCTCTGCGGCCGCCCATAGACCTGGCGCGTCGAAGTGTAAACCATGCGGGCGCGGGGATTATGCTTGCGGCAGGCTTCGACCAGGTTCATCGTCGACACGCAATTCACGGCCAGGTCCAACTGGGGATCGCGCATGCTGTCGCCGTGGCTCACCTGGCCGGCCAGATTGAAAATGTAATCCTGCCCTTGCACGAGGATGTCCAGGCTGTGAGGGTCGCGCATGTCCGAGATGTTGACCCGCACCTCGTTGCGGATCGAGGCGATGTTGAAGAAATTGCCGCCGAATTCCGGCACCAGCGAATCCAGCAGCGTGACGCGGGCGCCGTACCGAGCCAGCTTGATGGCCAGATTGCTGCCGATAAAACCCAGGCCGCCGGTAACCAGCACGGCGGCGTCGTGGAACGCGTCGGCGAGGTTCAAAGCTGCTGGCCTCCTCCGCGGCCCCCCGCATGCGGGCGCCGCTCGCAATGGTTAATTGCCCGGCCCGGGAAGCGGGGCGGGACGCGGGGCGGGAGCCGGCGGCGGCAGCGCCTCGGGCCGGGCCGGCGGCACCGGCGCCGGCGGAGCCAGGCCAATCAAGATCGGCCGGATGCGGCTCCAAATCATCTGCAACCACGCCTGTTGCTGGGCCACGGTGGCCGGGTCGCGCTGAGCCAGGCGATTGAGCGTGAGCAGAATCACCGGCTTCATGAGCGCGTAGAGTTCGACCCCCTTGCGCACTTCGGCCCGGCCGGTGACCGTGATGTTGCGCGGGGCAATCGCCACATCGATCTGTTGTGCAAACAAGGCCGAGCCGATTTGCAAGTTGGCCAGGCCCAGCGTGATGGCTTGGGCACGGCCGTAGCCGTCGCGGACGATTTGCAGCCGCGTGGCGGCCAGGCGATCGCGGCCCACGCGTTGCTTGGCCAGCTCGGTCGCCAACAGTTGCCGCTGCTCGTCGGTGGCGGCGCTGGCCAGGGCGGACTTCAGCCGGTCGATTTCGTCGTTTTGAGCCAGGAACCGCAAGGCCGCGACGTATTGCGCCAGGTCGGCCAGCTCTTCGAAATCCGCCAGCGGCGGCGTGCGGGCCAGCTTTTCGCAGAAGCGAGCGACGAAATAATCCTCGGCGCAGGTGGCCACCGTCGGCGGGTTGCCGCACCGCTTGGCTTGAAACTGCCGGGCTGCATAATCCGCGGCGGCCGCGGCCGGCGTATCCATGATCAGGCGAAACTCAAGCGTCGCTTTTGCCGCTCCCGGCGTGCGCACGTCGGCACTGGCGCGCAGCTCGAGGTGCAGCCGGCTGGTTTCCGCCGTCCACGCCGTTTGCCGCAAGGCCAGGTCCGTGACGATGGCCAGCCGATCCTGCCCCAGATCGCTGCCGCTGGGATCGAAAAACAGGCTCCAGGATTCGATGGCCGCATCGCCACGGGCCAATTGCCCCAGCATGGCCGGAATCGCCGCGTTGAGGCGACCATAGTCCAGCGGCTGCGCGGTGGCCGGGGCCGCGCCGCCACCGAAGAGATTGAAAACC
>DATCFX010000589.1:0-2027 GCA_036509275.1 Pirellulales bacterium
GCCTCGACCGGCGATCGCAAGCAGCGCGACGTCTCGAAGGGCAAGCAGGACGGCCGCGGGGTGGAGATCCAGCGGCTGATCGGGCGCAGCCTGCGGGTCGTCGTCGACTTCAAGGCGCTCGGCGAACGGAGCGTCTACGTCGACTGCGACGTGCTCGAAGCCGACGGCGGCACGCGCACGGCCAGCATCACCGGTGCCTTCATCGCCCTGGTCGACGCCGTGCGGAGCATCAAGCGCCTGCCGGACCCGACCCAAAGCCCGCTACGTGACTGCGTGGCTGCCATTAGCGTGGGCATTTCCGACGGCCACCCCGTGCTGGATCTCGACTACTTCGAGGATTCGACGGCGGCGGTCGACATGAACGTGGTCATGACCGGCTCCGGCCAGTTTGTCGAGTTGCAAGGCACCGGCGAAGAAGCCACGTTCAACGATCAGCAACTCGCCGCCATGCTCAAGCTGGCCCGCGGCGGGATCGGCGAACTGATCCAGTTGCAGCGCGCGGCACTGGGCAAGCACTGGCCGTTCTGAAGTTGCGTGTAGCGGAATTCGTGAGAATTCCGTCGCGTGCGCGCCAATCGCCGACCCCCTCGGAAGTCTCACGACTTCCGCTACGACGACGTGGATCAGCTATACATCCCGCGCAGCCCCGTCGCCGGAAACGCATCGCGCACGTGTTCGATCTCGGGCTCGCCGGCCGCATCGCTCCACGTTACGGCGACCACGTCGAACCGGGCCGGGTTGTCCAGTAGTCCGTGCCGCTTGAGAAACATTAGCGCGGTGCGCGTCAAGCGCCGCTGCTTTTCTGCGTCGACCGCTTCGGAAGGCTCGCCGGCCTGCCGGCTGGTGCGAGTTTTGACCTCGACGAACACCACGGTCCGGCTGTCGACCGCCACGAGGTCCAATTCGCCGATCGGCTGGCGATCGCCGCGGGCCACAATCTTGTAGCCCAGGTGGCGAAGATAGCGGGCGGCGGCCGCCTCGCCGCGCTTGCCGAGCGTCCGCGGCTGAACCGGCCACAGCCGCGCGGCCAGCCGCTTGAACCAGCGCGCCGCCATGAATCAGAACTCCCGCTCGCCACAAAGCGATCGCCATGAATCGACTGGCGCGAACGAGCGTTAGCCTTCCGTGCCACCCTTCGGGCCCTTGGGTGCCTGGCGTCGCTCTTTCAAACGCACGGCCTTGCCGATGCGGTCGCGGAGGAAGTAGAGCTTGGCCCGGCGCACAATGCCCGACCGCTTGACTTCGATCTTGGCGATGCGCGGCGAGTGCAGGGGAAACTTGCGCTCCACGCCCTCGCCCTGCACGATGCGCCGCACGGCGAACATCGCCCGCGTGCCCGAGCCGCTGCGGGCAATCACCACGCCGTTGAAAATCTGAATCCGCTCCTTCTCGCCTTCCAGAATCCGCGTGTGGACGTCCACCGTGTCGCCCACCTCGAACTGCGGCACGTCCGTCTTGCGGCTGCTGGCTTCGACTTGTTCCAAAAGTTGCTGGCTCATCGAGCGTTCCTTTCTGATTCCGATTTTTCTGAATGCGCCGTTTTTTCTGATTGGGATTGTTTGCGCTGCTCGGTTCGTTGGCGGCGCTCGTCGTCGCGCCACTGGGCAATCCGCTGATGATCGCCGCTCAGCAGCACTTCGGGTACTTCGTAGCCGCGATACTCACGCGGCCGGGTGTATTGCGAAAACTCCAGCAAACGCTCTTCGCCTGAAAACGAATCCTCGCCGCTGCTGCGCTCGTCGCCCAAGACTCCATCGACCAGGCGAATGACGGCGTCGATCATGACCATCGCTGCAACTTCGCCGCCACCCAGTACAAAATCGCCGATCGAGATTTCGTCCGGCTCGAGGATGTGCTTGACGCGTTCGTCAAACCCCTCGTAGCGCCCGCATAACAAAATCAGCCGCTTGTGCCCGGCCAACTCCTCCACCACGCTTTGCTCGAGCCGCCGCCCTTGGGGCGACAGCATAATTAAGTGCCCCCCGGTGGGGGCATCCGCCCGCACTTGCTCCACACATTCCACCACC
>DATCFX010000590.1:0-1601 GCA_036509275.1 Pirellulales bacterium
TAGCCGTCGGCATGAAGCAATCCCCGGCAGCCGCCGAGCAGCGTCTCGGCGTGGATCGCCTTTCGATCCGGCGAGTAGAGATAGTAGGCGGCTGGCGGGACCGCGGAGCTGAATGGCCGTTCGTCGCGCACGATCACCCACAGCCGCCCGGTCCGGGTCTTGCCGAGGCCGGGTGTCAGCACAGGGACCGTGGTGTCGTCGGCGTGCAGCACCTGGCCGGCCCGGATATGCCGGCCTGCCACGCGACAGCAAAGTTGGCCGGCGCATTGCCTCGCCTGAAATGCTGCTGGAGGATGGGCTGTTGCCTCATCTATTTGTTGCCCGCCGGAGCTCAGCGGCGGGGTCAGGGATGAGGCGGGTCAGCATGGCGACACGGGACGAACTGATTGCGGCGATCGCGGAGCGGTATGCCCGAGGCGATCGTGCCGAGCGGGGCCGCATCCTCGACGAGTTGGCCGCCGTGACGGGGTTCCACCGCAAGCACGCGGCGCGACTTCTCGGGAGCGGCCAGCATGGTCGGCGCGCCGGCCGGCGTCCGGCTCGCCGCGTTTATGACGATGCGGTGCGCGAGGCGCTGGTCGTGATCTGGGAAGCCTCCGATCGGGTCTGTGGCAAGCGGCTGAAACCGCTGGTTCCGATCTTGGTCGAGGCGATGGAGCGGCACGGCCATTTGCAGCTCGCGCCGGAAGTACGCACAAGCCTACTGGCGATCAGCGCCGCGACCATCGACCGGGCTCTGCGGGACGTCAGAGGATGGGCGAGAGGGCGGCCTCGCCGCCACTCACCCCCTTCGGCAGCGGTTCGGCGCAGTGTTCCGATTCGCACTTTTTCCGACTGGCACGACCCGCCGCCGGGTTTCTTTGAAGCCGATCTGGTGGCGCATAGCGGCCCGAGCACGAGCGGGAGCTTCATCCAGACGCTGGTGGTGACCGACATCGCCACCGGCTGGACGGAGTGCCGCGCCGCTGCTGGTACGCGAGCAGGGATTGCTGACCGAGGTGCTGACGGAGCTACGCAAACTGCTGCCCTTTGCGCTGCTCGGCTTCGACACCGACAACGATAGCGTGTTCATGAACGAGACCGTCCTGGACTACTGCCAGGGGCAGGCACCGCGTTCACGCGCTGCCGTCCATACCGCAAGAACGATCAGGCCCGGGTGGAGCAGAAGAACGGCGCGGTGGTGCGGCGCATCGTGGGCTATCGGCGCTTTGACGGTCTCGAGGCGGCGGCGGCACTGGCGAAGCTTTATGCCACGACGCGGCTGTTCGTGAACTTCTTTCAGCCGTCATTCAAGCTGGCCGAGAAGGAGCGCGAGGGAGCAAAAGTCCGGAAGCGCTATTACCCTCCTGCAACGCCGTTCCAGCGATTGCTGGCGGATCCGCGTATATCCGAAGAGATCAAGTGCGGCGTGCGCACAGTCTATGCCACGCTGGATCCGGTCAGTCTGCTGCGCGACATGCGTATGCGTCCGCCCAGCCACGTCTTGCCTGAGTAAGCCTCGCTTGGTCTGCTGCGGTGCATGAGCGATGGCGAGGATGAGGCTGCCACAGTGGCTGCCACTGAGGCAGCCTCGATGCAGCGGATCGAGATTGTTGGCGAGC
>DATCFX010000591.1:0-1087 GCA_036509275.1 Pirellulales bacterium
GCGGCGGCTTTTGCCAGATCGCCAATAGCTTCGAGGCCCCGTACCTGCGCGACACCGAGATCGAGTGCAGCAATAGCATCTTGCTGGCCATGTCGCCTTGCCCGCTCGTCGATCAGCACGGGCTCGAAGGTCCCGCCACCCTGAAGCGGCAGTTTTCGTGGAAAGGCGACCGCAACTTTTACGACGGCTTCGACGGCGACCACTTCTGGCAGATCGTCGACGACAGCGGCGGCGCCCCCATCGAACAGCTTTCGTTTTTGGAGTGGGTCTCGCACTGGGGCCAGCAACACGAGCTGCTGCCCACCTGGGGCGAAATCGCCTGGAAGCATCTGCCGGCGGCCAGCAAGCCGCTGGCCGAGCGCGACGCCCAGGACTACGCGCTGGGGGATCGCTCCAGCGAGAACATGGCTCGCGAGGGGGCCAGCGACGGCCGCGACGTGGGCGTCGATCCCTCGCTGCTGCCGCTGCTTCCCCCGCCGGCCGACGATCGCAGCCGCTCGGCCGCCTCGCGCTAGGCACGCCAGCCCGTGTTTTCGGGTCTCAAGCGCGGGTGCCAATTCCTCGTCACAGCCGGCCATCTCGCTTCTTCCCGCGCTCGCTTCGTACGGATCGTCCGTTGCCGGACGGGCGATCGCTCCTAGAATTCCTTCGGGCAGCATTCTGGCTGGGGCGAACGACGGGGGAGACTCTTTTATGTGTGCATCGGCTCATGTTGCTTCGCTGCCCTCGGCCTACGAATTGTTTGCCGCGATCGGTCTCATACCTCGCGAGGGCCGGGTGCCCGCGCACCTGCAATTGTTCGTCGCCCAGGCCGATCGAGCCCTGGGGCAAGTGGACGCGCTCGTCCAGCAGGGCGAGTTGACGCCAGCAGCGGCCGTCGATTTTGCACAGCTCATTACCGACGCCTGCGCGCGGGTCCTGTGTCATCCGATCGTGGCCCGCAACCGCTATCTCGAGCGCTTCGCCCGCGGCGTCACCCTGGCACAAGCGCGGCACGAGCTGCAACAGTTCTCGGTGTTTGCCGCCCAGTTCGACGTGGCGCAGGCCAAGCTCGTGGCCAATGCCCCCACTGACGACGCCTATGTCG
>DATCFX010000592.1:0-2722 GCA_036509275.1 Pirellulales bacterium
ATCAGCGCTTGCACGCCCTCGTTGTAGTCGGCTACGACGGTGGCCACGTCCGGCACTTCGCGCTTGTCGTACTCCATGTAAATGCCGCCGGCCCCCACCACGCGGGCCGGATAACGCAGGCCCGTGGCCTTGAGCATCGACGTCGTGCGGTGGACGAACAGGTCGGTGTACATGCCGGAACCGAACGGCCAATAGCAGCGCCACTGCTTGTACACCGCGCGATCGAAGGGCATTTCGGGGGCCAGCCCCTCTTTGACACCCAGCCAGCGCTGCCAGTCGATCGTCTTGGGCGTCATGTTGGCCGTGAGCTGATAATAGCGCCACTGGCCGACCTTCGAGTTGCGATAATACTCGGTCTGAAATTGCAGGACTTTACCGAGCTTGCCTTCGTCGATCAGTTGCCGGGCGTGGTCCCAGATCGGCAGGCTCGTGGACTGCACGCCGACTTGCATCACCTTGCCGGTCGAGCGCCAGGTGTCGACCACTTTCAGCGCCTCTTCGACGGTATGCGTCATCGGCTTTTCGCAATACACGTGCTTGCCGGCTTTCATGGCGTCGATGGTTTGCGTAGCGTGCCAATGGTCCGGCGTGCCGATGCAGACGGCGTCCACCTTGTCGTCGGCCAGCATGTCGCGATAGTCGACATAGCGCTTCGGCTCAGTGCCGGTTTCGCGCTCGATGTAATCGCAGACCTTGTCTTCCTGCTCCTGGTAAACCTCGGAGACGGCGATCAGGTCGATGTTAGCCCCCGCCTTGCGCAGCTTGGCGAGCGTGTGGACATGCGCGCCGAAGCCGCGACCGCCGGGACCGATGAAACCGATGCGGATGCGATCATTCGCGCCAATGGCCCGGGCTGGCGCCGGAGCGGCCAATGCGCCGGCGGCGATGGCCGTGCCGGCTGCTGTTTTGATAAACGAACGTCGAGACAAGTCGGACAGGGGATTTTCCATGTGTGGCGCGGCTCCGGGATAGAGTGAATCGCGCCGGCCATGCGGTGGCCGGGCAGGGCAGCGGGCAAGCATTTAAGCGATTGAGGGGCAGGCAGTCGGCTGGCAGCCCCCCGTCGAATCGCACGCTTATTCTAAGCCGCGGCCAGCCCCGGCGAAAGCTGCTGGAACTACGACTTTTTTTGCACCTGGGCGGCTCCTCACGGTTGATTCGTCGGCCACCGATCCCGTCCGGCTCGTTGCCCTGGGGCGGCTGTTTTGTTAGGCTTGAGCTTGGCTTTTGCCGAGGCGGCCAATGAACCACGGCTGCTGATTCCGCCACGCTAGGCTGGCGGTCCTCGGCGATTCGATCGCCACCGGTCCCCACACACTTGGGCCGGAGTTAGCGCACGCTCCTGTCTTCGCTTTAAGGGAATAGGTATCGCCATGCCGCTGCATATTGCGCCCCTGTCGCGCCGTCGATTTCTGGCAGGCAGTCTGGCCGCCGGCGGCAGCCTGCTCTGGCTGCCATCGGCCTGGTCGGCCGAAACGTCCGGCGACACCGATCGCTGGGCGCTGCTCTCCGATACGCATATCGCCGCGGACCCGGCCAAGGTGCAGCGCGGTGTCAACATGGCCGACAATCTGCACCGGGTCGCCGACCAGTTGCAGGCCCTTTCGCCGCGGCCGGCCGGCGTGCTGATCAGCGGCGACTGCGCGCTCAACTCCGGCCTGGCCGGCGATTATGCCACGCTCAGCGGCCTGCTCGAGCCGCTCTGGAAAGCCGATTTGCCGATCCACCTGACGCTGGGCAATCACGACGACCGGCCCGTTTTCCGCAGTGCGCTGGCCGAACGGCTGACCGATGGCCGACCGCTGGAGAGCCGGCAAGCCACGGTCATCGAGTCGCCCCGGGCCAATTGGTTCGTGCTCGATTCGCTCGAAGCCGTCAACCACACGCCGGGCCGATTGGGAGCCGAGCAACTCGCGTGGCTCGGCCGGGCGCTGGACCAACGTCGCGACAAGCCGGCGCTCGTCGTGGCGCATCACAATCCGATTTTCGGCCAGCCGGCCCGCAATATGGGTCTGCAAGACACCAACGAGCTGTTCGAAGTGCTCGTGCCGCGCAAGCACGTCAAAGCCTATATCTTTGGACATACGCACCACTGGGACCTGAGACAGCACGAAGGCATCCACCTGGTGAACCTGCCGCCGGTGGCCTATCTGTTCAAAGCCGGCGATCCCAACGGCTGGGTCGAAGCCCGGCTGGCCGATGGCTCGGTGCAATTGGAATTGCACGCGCTGGATGCCAAACATCCGGCCAACGGTCAGAAACTGAATCTCGCCTGGCGGGCAGGGTAAATTCGTGTTGCGGCCCATTGAACATTCCGAGAGCTGGTGGGATCGCGAGGGGGGACTGCGCGAAGTCCTCGTCCTGTCGCTGCCGCTGGTCGTCTCGACGATGTCGTGGACGCTGATGCACTTTATCGACCGGATTCTGCTGCTGGGCTATTCGACCGAATCGGTGGCTGCGGCGCTCCCCTCGGGCAATCTCTCGTTCGCGGTAATCTGCCTGCCGCTGGGCATTACGTCGTTCGTCAATACGTTTGTGTCGCAATATCACGGGGCGCAAAAGCCGGAAAAAATCGGCGTGGCCGTGTGGCAGGGGGTCGGCATCGGGATGCTGACGCTGCCGTTCGTGCTCGCCACCATTCCGCTGGCCCCCTGGTTCTTTACCGCTTGCAAACATCCGGCCAATATCGCCAGCCAGGAAACGATCTATTACCAGGTCAACT
>DATCFX010000593.1:0-7507 GCA_036509275.1 Pirellulales bacterium
CGCACACGCGGCTAGGCAGCACGTTGAACTTAACCACCAGCGCCGCGCCCTCGCCGGTTTGAAACTCGGTCAGCCGCTGCCACAAGCCGGCCACGTCGGCCGCCGGCACGAGCCGGTGTTGCGGCACGCCTTGTTCGGCCCACTCGCGGGCGAGCTGTGCTTGCATCCAATCGACTTCGGCCCGGCTGCCTTCCAGACCGACCACCAGGCGAAACGGCGTCTCGGGCCGGCCAACGCCAAGCGCGAGGTCGCTTTGCCACATTTCGCCGGCCAGCAGTTCGATGGCCGTTGGCGTGGTGCGCGAAGTGATCAGGGCCGCCAGCAGTCGATCGGCGTTTTCGAGATCGGGCAGATCGCAGGCCAGAAATGTCGAAGCCTCGGCCAGCGGCTTAAGCTTGAACGTCAATTGAGTGATGACGCCCAGCGTGCCCAGCGAACCGGTCAGTAGCTTGCAAAAATCGTAGCCGGCGACATTCTTGACCACGCGGCCGCCGCCTTTGAACGGCGTGCCGCGGCCATCGACGGCGCTGATGCCGATCACGTAGTCACGCATGGTGCCGTGCCCAAAGCGGCGCGGGCCGCTTACGGACGTGGCCACCACGCCCCCGATCGTCGCTCGCAATGGCTGCGGAACGTCGATCGGAAGCCGCTGTCCCTCTGTGGCCAGCAGTTCGGCCAGCGCGGCCAGCGGCAGGCCGGCTTCGACCGTGATCGTCATGTCGCGGGCCGGATAGTCCACCACGCGATTCAGCCGCTCGAGCAGCAGGCCGCGGCCGGGATTCTTGGGCACCAGGCCGAAGTCCAAGCTCGTGCCGCCGCCGACCGGATACACGGCCTCGCCGCGCTCGAATGCCTCGCGCACCGCTGCCGCCAACTCGGCTTGGTCGGCCGGACTCGACGAGCCAGTAAGCGGCAAGGCGGTGGTTAGCGTGGACATGGAGGAGAATGATGAAGGATGAATGCGGAATGCTGAATAGAGGAAACGCTAGATACAGCCGTCATGTACGTGGGCATGGCACCCGATTCGACTCGCTCTGGTGTTCGCACGGTCTTGCACGTTCCCACTCATAGTGCGGCCCTTCGGCCGGGATGTTTTTGCTCCAGGCCGCAGGCGCCGGCGGTGGGGAGCATTTTGCCGGGGCTCAGCCGGCCGTCGGGATTGAAGGCCGCGCGCAAGTGCCGCATGGCCTCCAGGTCGTCGGGCGAAAACATTTCGCGCATGAAGTCCAGCTTCTCGACCCCGATGCCGTGCTCGCCCGTCACGCTGCCGCCGCAGGCCAGGCATTCGCGCAGGATTTCGCCGCTGGCGGCCAGCACCCTGGTTACTTGCTCCTGGTCGCGCTCGTCGAACAGCAGGATCGGATGGATGTTGCCGTCGCCGGCGTGGAACACATTGACGGTCCGCAGCCGATAACGCTCGCCGATCTCGCGAATCTTGCGAAGAATGTGCGGCAGCCGCGTACGCGGCACCACGCCGTCCTGCGTGCAGTAGCTGGGACTCAGCCGCCCCACGGCGCCAAACGCCTGCTTGCGGCATTTCCACAGCAGTTGCCGCTCCTGCGGACTGTTGGCCTGCCGCACCTCGCGAGCCCGATGTTGGCGGCAGATGTCGAGGATCCGCTCGCGCTGCTGGTCGAGCCCGGCTTCGAGGCCGTCGACTTCGATCAGCAGAATCGCCTCGGCGTCCAGCGGAAAGCCGAAATGAAAGGCGGCCTCGATGGCCGTCAGAATTCCTTGGTCCATCATCTCCAGGGCGGCCGGAATGATGCCGGCGGCGATGATGTCGCTGATGGCGTTGGTCGCGTCGTCGATCGATTCGAAGATGCCCAGCAGCGTGCGTACGCCTTGCGGATCGCGGGCGATGCGGACCCAGACCTTGGTGACGATGGCCAGCGTGCCTTCGCTGCCGACCAGCACGCCGGTGAGATCCAAGCCGGGCTGGTCTTCGGCCGGGCCGCCGAACTCGACCACGCGGCCATCGGCCAGCACCGCCTCGACTCCCAGCACGTGGTTTACCGTGACGCCGTACTTGAGCGTGTGCGGCCCGCCGGAATTCGTGGCCACGTTGCCGCCGATCGTACACGAGCCCTGGCTCGAAGGATCGGGCGCGTAGTGATAGCCAGTGCCCTTAAGGGCCTGCGTGAGCCAGACATTCACCACGCCCGGCTCGACGACGGCGTAGCGATCGCGGAGGTTGATTTCCAGAATCCGCTTCATGCGCGTGAGCACGATCATCACGCCGCCGCCCACCGGCAGGCAGCCGCCGGCCAGGCTGGTGCCCGCCCCGCGCGGCAAAAACGGCAGATCGTGCTCGCGGCAAACGCGCACGATCAGTTGCACTTGGGCCGTCGAGCGCGGAAACACGACCACGTCGGGCGAGTTCTTTTCGATCACGAAGCCGTCGCACTCGTAGACCAGCGTCTCGCTCGCGGCCGATAACACGCCATCCGCGCCGACAATCGCCCGCAACTGATCGATCACGGAGGCATTCAGGGCTGCAATCATGGGCATACGGCGGCGAGCATGGAATTCGGAGTCACGCAAACCATCGATTATAGCCGCATTTTGGGCGAGCCGGGAGCGTCAACGGCCGGAGGAATCACGGAACTAGCGGTCGCCGAAAAATTCCGGCCGCTGACGCTCCCGGCTCGCCTGGGATTAGTACCGCAGGCCGTTGTGGCGGATGTGGACGAACGGGGCGCGGCCGGCGATGTGCTCGCCGCCGGTGACCTGGGCGATAAAAATCGTGTGCTCGGCGGCGGGGGACGAGCTGACGGTTTGGCACTGGAGATGGCCGATTGTGTCCTCGAGCACCGGCACGCCGCGCGGGCAGCGGCTGATGGCGAGATTCTCGAACGCGGGCTGGCCCGGCTCGAAGCCGCGGCCGAAATGCCGCAGCAGGGCCTTGGGGTTGTCGCCGAGCACGTTCAGGACAAACGGAGCACCGGCCGCCAGCCATCCGGCCAGGTAGCGGTCGCTGCGCAGCGCGATCGAAATCATCGGCGGCGAAAAGCCGGCCTGCATCACCCAGGAGGCGAGCATGCCGGTCTCCTGGCCCTCGTGCCGGGCGGTAAGAATGTACAGCCCGCTGGGAATTTGACCCAGGATTTGCGCTAAACCGGATTCGATCGTGTCGCTCATGCTTTCATCATTCCGCGTTTTTTCCGCCGATCGTCTTCAGCTTGTGGCCCAGCTTTTCTTCGACGCTACGGACCTTGGCCTCGAGCCGGCCCTGGTAGCCGCGGCGATAGTCGAACTTGGCGGAGCAGGTGATCCGCTCGCAGTCCGCCGACAGATCCTCAAAACATTTTCGCAGTACCTCAAGCACCTGCTCCAGCTCCCCCTCGACGAGCGTGCCCATCGCGTGCAGCCGGTAATCCAAGCCGCTTTGCTCGACGATCCGCACCGCTCGAGCTACGTAATCGCTAACGCTCGTGCCTTGCTGGAGCGGGGCGATGCTGAATTCGAGAACGAGCATTGGGAAATGATGAGGTAGGAATGATGAATGCGGAATGACGACGAAAGGGCTCATTGTACGGGCTCGGCCGCGGGTGTCGAGCACGCGGACGAGGATCACCACAGAGACACAGAGGCACAGAGACGGAAGGCGGAGAGGCGGAAGGCAACGGATTCGGACCCGAGTGATCCCTCCTCGTTTTCTCTGTGCCGCTGTGTCTCTGTGGTTTTTCTCTTCTTCCGACTCTCGCTTCCGTTGGGCAGCGCCGCTAAACTTGCCGCGGTTAGTCGCGGATTTCGACACGGAGGCGATGCGGAAACGATGCTGGCGGAACATCGGCTGTTTTTTGCGCAGTTTTTGCTGCGCTATCACGAAACGGGGGCGATCGCGCCGAGCAGCCGTTGGCTGGCCGAAGCCTTGGTCAGCGACGTCGCACGGCCGTCGAGTGGGCCGCGAAAGATTCTCGAGGTCGGCCCTGGCACGGGGGCCGTCACCGGCCGGCTGGTGCGCAAGCTTCAGCCACACGACCGGCTGGTGATCGTCGAACTCAACGACCGATTTGTCGACCATCTCCAGCGGCGTTTCGAATCCGAACCGGCTTGGACGGCCGTCGCCGCACAGACCGAAATCGTCCACTCGCCGGTACAAAATCTGCCGGGCGAAGCCGAGTTCGACCTGATCGTGTCGGGCTTGCCGCTGAATAATTTCAGCGTTGAACTGGTCGAGCAGATCCTGGCAACCTTCGAGCGGCTGCTGAAACCGGGCGGCACGCTGTCGTTTTTCGAGTATCCCGGCGTGCGGCCGGCCCGCGCTGTCGTCAGTCTTGGCCGCGATCGCGCCCGTTTGAGCGGGATTAGCGCGGCGCTGGAGCGGATGTTTCACAATCATCCGACGCGCCGCCAATGGATCCTGCCCAATCTGCCGCCGGCCGTGGTGCATCACGTGCAATTAGCCGGATAACGACCGCTGGCCGCTGCGGCACCGGCCTGGGTAACAATTCTTTGGCTAGCGGCAGAAAAAAAGGAACCACAGAGGCACAGAGGCACAGAGACAGAGAGAAAAAAAGAGGAAGATCACCACAAAGGCACGAAGGACACGAAGTTCTTGTCTTTGTGCCCTTGGTGCCTTCGTGGTTTTTTCTTCTTTTGATTTTTCTGTTTCCTCTCTGTGCCTCTGTGGTTTTTTGTTTTTCTTTGGTTTTCTTGATCTCCGAAGAATGCTAGTCCAATGTCGAGCGGGTCCGATCCTTGACACTCCTGGTAGACTGCCGTATTGTTCAGGCCGAGCGTCGATGGCGTTGAGGAATCGGCGATCGATTTTTTTAGAATTGGCAGGTGGCTATGACAGCCCCACGTGGATGGTAACCATCTGCGGGGGCTGTTTGTATTTGTGGATCGCGATAATCGCCTCTGAGCGTAGAAAATTGTTTTCGCCGCTGGGGCGCGGATTGGGGATCGAGAGCCGCCGGGGGCGCGCGGCTGCTGCACATCACTTGCTGGGCTGTCCATGCATCGTGTGGCAATCATCGGCGGCGGTTTTGGCGGTTTGTACGCGGCGCGATGCTTGCGCCGCGCGCCCGTCAGCGTGACGCTGCTCGATCGCCGCAATTATCATCTCTTTCAGCCGCTTTTGTACCAGGTGGCCACCGGCACGCTGTCGCCGGCCAATATCGCCTCGCCCCTGCGCAGCTTGCTCAAGCGGCAGCAGAACACCACGGTGCTGTTGGCCGAAGCCCGCGAATTCGACGTTGCCGCGCGGCGCGTGGCCATCGACTCCGGCGTGGTCGATTACGATAGCCTGATCGTGGCGGCCGGCGCGACGCACAGTTACTTCGGTCACGACGAGTGGGAGCGGCTGGCCCCCTCGCTCAAGAACCTGGACGACGCGACCGAAATCCGTCGCAAGATCCTGCTGGCCTTCGAAGCGGCCGAACGCGCAACCGACGAAGCCGAGCGCCGTAAGTGGATGACGTTTGTGGTGGTCGGCGGCGGCCCAACTGGCGTGGAACTGGCGGGCCAGGTGGCCGAGATCGCCGCACACACGCTGCCCGGCGAGTTCCGCCGCATTCGGCCCCAAGACGCGCAAGTTTATCTGGTGGAAACGGCCAGCCGCATCCTCGGCACGTATCCGGCCAAGCTTTCGGCCAGAGCCGAAGCCGCACTCCAGCGACAGGGAGTCAAGCTGCTCAAGAACGCGCTGGTCACCGGCGTCGAGGCCGAGCGTGTCGAGTATCGCCAGGGCGATCGCCACGAGCAGCTTGAATGCCGCACCGTGCTCTGGGCGGCAGGCGTGCGAGCCTCGCCGCTGGCCGAGCAATTGGCTGCCGCGACGGGAGCAAAAACCGACCGCTTGGGTCGCGTTTGCGTCAGTCCGCGGTTATCGCTGCCGGGCCATGACGAAATTTTTGTGATCGGTGACATGGCTTGCCTCGAGCCGTCGCCGGGTGAACCGCTGCCGGCCCTGGCGCAGGTGGCGATGCAGCAGGGTCGCTACGCGGCCAGCGTGATCGTGGCGCAACTGGCGGGCCGGCAGATCGAGCGGCCGTTTCGCTATCGCGATTATGGCACGCTGGCCACGATCGGCCGCAACCAGGCGGTGGCCGATCTGCACGTGGTCTGGCTGTGGGGCTTCGCGGCCTGGGCCGTCTGGCTGGTGGTGCATCTGATGTCGCTCGTGCAATTTCAGAATCGACTGTTGGTGCTGATGCAATGGGGTTGGAGCTATGCCACGCGCAATCGCGCGGCGCGGCTGATTACCGGCGGCACTCAATTGCCGCCCGGCACGAATCATGCAGGGGCCGACGCGGCCGACGCGGCCGAAGTCATGGCTGGAACTGAGAAATAGTGAGTGGAAAAGTGAACAGTGAAAAGTGAAAAGTGAAAAATGCCGGACAGGCACTCCCCTTACTTTTCATTTTTCACTTTCCACTTTTCACTCGGTTGAAAGTGCGTTCCCGTGCCACAAATCTTTCCGCCCGCGATGAATATCATCTCGAAGGTCACCCTGTTCGGGTCCTTCGTGCTGGCGGCGTTCATTATGTGGGTCTGCCTGATCTTTGTCCGCAGCAGCTACGGCACCGGCGCCGGCCTGGTACACGTGCAGCCGGTGCCCTTCAGCCATGAGCATCATGTCGGCATCTTGGGCATCGATTGCCGGTATTGTCATACGTCGGTCGAGCATTCGTCGTTTGCCGGTTTTCCGCCGACCAAAACGTGCATGAACTGCCACTCGCAAATCTGGGTCGGCAGCAACATGCTCGAGCCCGTGCGCGAGAGCTACCGCACCAACCGCTCGCTCCGCTGGCAGCGGGTCTATAGTCTGCCGGGCTTCACGTACTTCGACCACAGCATCCACGTCCACAAGGGCATCGGCTGCTCGACTTGCCACGGGCAGATCGACCAGATGCCGCTCACGTTCCAGGTCCCCTCGCTCTTGATGGAGTGGTGCCTCGAGTGCCATCGCAATCCCGAACGGAAGGTGCGGCCGCGCGAGGAAGTCTTCAACATGAAATACAAGCCGCCGGCCAACCAGCTCGAGCTCGGGCGCAAGTTGGTGCGGGAATACGACATTGACGATCCAGCCACGATAACCAGTTGCACAGTGTGCCATCGATGAGTTGCCGCAAAGATCTCGCCGGACAGTTGGCCGCGGCCCAGGACCGCTTGGGCGGCGCGCAAGGCAAGCAGTATTGGCGCAGCCTCGACGAACTGTCGCAGACGCCGGCCTTCCTCGCGCTAGTCCACAACGAATTCCCCTCGCAGGCGTCGATCTGGCCCGACGCGCTCAGCCGGCGGAAGTTCTTGAGCCTGATGGCCGCGTCGCTGGCATTGGGCGGCATCAGCGGCTGCTCGGTGAAGCCGGCGCCGACGGTGAACATCGTGCCGTACGTCAAGCCGCCGCGCGAAATCCAGCCCGGCGAGCCGCTGTTTTTCGCCACCAGCCTGACGCACGCCGGCTCGGCAGTCGGCGTGCTGGTGGAAAGCCACATGGGGCGGCCCACGAAAATCGAGGGCAATCCCGACCACCCGGCCAGCCGCGGCGCGACCGACG
>DATCFX010000594.1:0-3740 GCA_036509275.1 Pirellulales bacterium
AAGATCAGGCCGATCAGCCAGTAGGTTTGCCCGTTCAGGCTGCCGGGCGAGGCGGAATCGACGGCCGACAGCGGCGGGTAGCCGGTCCAGCCGGAGTTCGACGCGCCGCCGGGCACAAAGAAGCTAAAGGTCATGCAGACAAAGGCCGGCCACATGAACCAATAGCTAAGCATGTTGAGCGTGGGAAACGCCATGTCGTCGGCGCCGATCATCAGCGGAATCAGAAAGTTGCCGAACGCGCCGGCCAGGATCGGGATGATCACGAAAAAGATCATGATCGAGGCGTGCATCGTGAACAGCATCGTGTAGAACTCGGGCGAGATCTGGCCCCCCTCGCTGGCGAACACCAGCCGGCCGATGCCCGGGATCGGGCTCCACGGCCAGGCCAATTGCCAGCGCACGGCCAGCGCCAGCAAGCCGCCGACGGCGAACCACAGCAGCGTGGAAAACAGGAACTGGATGCCGATCACCTTGTGATCGAGCGAAAAGACGTACGTCCGCAGGAACGACAACTCGTGGCCGCCGGCGTGCGCCGCTTCGTGGCCGTGTTCATGCGAGTGGGAACCGATCGCCGTGCTGCTCATATACTTGCGTCCGCCCGCGACCAGCGGTCGCGGCTTTATAATGGGATGACGGATTACTTAGTGGTTTCTTGTTCGGCGTAGCGTGCGTCGAGCCAGGCTTGAAAATCCTGGCGGCTCTCGAGGGTCAGCCGGCCCTTCATTTTGTAATGGCCCCAGCCGCACAACTCGGCACATACCAGATCGTAGGTGCCTTGTTCCGTGGCCCGGAACCAAACGGG
Organism: Pirellulales bacterium; assembly: GCA_036509275.1. Classification (GTDB taxonomy): domain Bacteria; phylum Planctomycetota; class Planctomycetia; order Pirellulales; family PNKZ01; genus DATATB01. The sequence continues at coordinate 803 of DATCFX010000594.1, forward strand.
AATCTTCATGCCGGGCACGGCGTCTTGCTTTACCCGCAGATTGGGCAGAAACAAGTCGTGCAACACGTCCATGCTCTTCAGATCGATCAGAATGTCCTCGTCCACCGGCAGGTGCAACTCGTTGACCACGTGGACGTCGTCCTTGGTGCCCAGTACGCCATCGGTGCCGGGATAACGCAGCCGCCACTCGAACTGCCGCCCGGTGACTTCCACCGTGGGAGCCATGTCCGGCTTGTTGATCTTGACGTCGGCCCAGGCGTTCATCTGGTAAATGGCGATAAACAGCAGCGTGGCAGCCGGCAGGATGGTCCAGATCACTTCCAGGTTGTGACTGCCGTGGGTGAACTTGACGGCGTCCCGGTTGCTCTTGGCATCGAACCGCCACAGGAACCAGCACAGCAGCACTTCGGTGGCCACGAACACCAGTCCGGTGAGCACCAGCACGAAGTTGAACAGATGATCGATCTGATGGCCGTGTTCGGAGACATCCGGCGGCAGCCAGATGCGATGTTCCTGGGCGGCGATGGCCCAGACGAACGTGCCGACGCCCAACACGGGCACCAACAGGAACAGCAAGCTCCAGAATTTTCCCACTGCGTCGATTCCTCCGCGGGAGGCGGGCTCCCGCTACTGATCGATCTTTCCCGCTGCCCGCACCCAGGGTCGTCGAGCGCACGGCGGAAGACCGGCTGTTTCGCGTTTATAGTTGAGGCTTGTTGACGGTTGTTTCGCCGACCTGCGGCAGGCTCATGGCTTCGTAGGGCAGCGAGCGCACGTAGTCGACGATGTGCCAGATTTCTTCAGGCTTGAGCGTGGCCGGGTTGGCGCCGGTCGCGGGCATCGGCGTGCCGTTGATGCCGGCGTGAATGCGGCGATAGATATCGGCCGGGCTGCGTCCGCCGTGATACACGCCCAACCGCAGGTTACGGGGTTTGATCTCTTGCTCCGGCAGCAGCCAACTGGCCAGGGTGCGTTGCAAGCGCTTGCGGGTGTCCGCTTCCGTCTTTGGATCGTGGATTTGCTTCTCGGTTTCGGCGACCTTTTTGTCCTTGTTCCAGTCGTCGAACAGCGCCACGTCGCTGCCATCGCCCAGGGCATTGGGGCCGTGGCACTTCGTACACTGCGCCTTGCCGCCCAGAAACAACACGCGGCCGGCGGCGATCGAGGCTTGCAGTTTTTCCGGTGTGTCGACCGACGGATGCGCGGGCGGCTTGATCAGCGACTTTTCGGCTTTGGCCCACATCTCGGCCGGCGTAGCCAGAAACGCATCGACCAGTGCGCTGCGGGTCATTTCCAGCGGTTCTTCCGCATCGTACACCTGGATCGCCATGCCGGTCTCTACCTCGCCCCGCAGGCTCAGATAGCGGACATACTCGACCAGGGCGTCGATTTCGTCGGCCGGCAACAACGTGAACGACGGCATGGCCGTCCCGGGAATCCCCTCGCGCAGCAATTTGGCCAGGTCGGCCGCGCTGGGCGGGTCACCGCGCTGGGTCGCCTTGTACTTAAAGATGCCGCGGCGATAGTCGCGCGGATAGGGGACGAGAAACGCCGCGGTGGGGCCGGCCCCGTCGCCGCTGATGCCGTGGCAGTGGACGCAATGCTGCCGAAACAGGCCGCGCTGCGTGCCATCCTGGTTGCCGCCCGTGCGGCCGGCGGCCAGGCGAATCTTATTGATATCCAGCCCCGACTCTTCGAAGACGAACGGCTCGTCGGGCGTGCCGAACATGGCGTACAGGGCATTCACGATGTCCTGCTGGCCTTTGATCTTCGCCTGTTTCGACTCGCGATCCTGCTTCGACTCACTGCCCGTGATCTTGAAGTCGTTCGGATCGCGCCCCTGCATGTTCAGCCGAAAATGCGGCGCGGGTACCTCGCCGCAACCAGCCACGCCGGCCACCAGCGCGAGCAGCAGCAGGCGAGCTCGCGATTTCGATTCAAGCAGCATATTCATGATCTTTTGCATGTTGCGATGTTCATTTAGCCGTGGGTTTCAACCCGCGGGCAGCGCGGGCTAAAGCCCGCGGCTAAATGCTCGTGGTTCGTTTAGCGGAAGGCGGAGGCCGGCACCTCGATCGTTTTCAAATCCTCCGTCTTGCCGTCGGCCAGCTTCAGGCGAAAACGCCCCTTCGACCAGTCGCTGCGGGCTTCGAGTCCGCCGCCGGGGGCCGACTCGTGCCAGACCTGGAACTCGATCTCGTCGCCCGCCGGCAAATTGGCGATCTCGAACGAGCCGTCCTTGCCCGTGATGGCAAAGTACGGATCGTCGCGGGCCAGGATATACGCCTTCATCCAGGGATGAATGTTGCACGTGACTTCGGTGGGCAGCGTCAATTGCTTGGCGAACTTGTAGTCCATTTCGGCGTTTTGCAGCAGCACCGGATTGATGCCAGGGTTGCCCTGCGGGCTCAGATTCGTGTTGTGGCTGACCGGGTCGCTGTTCTTGATCACCAGGGTGTCCTTGGTCTGGCAGCCGAACACGTGGCTCAAGAACATGCACTTTTTCTGATCGAACTCGCGTTTCTGGCCCGCGGCCTTTTTGTAGGCGTCGAACACGCGCGGGACTTTGCGGGCAAATATGATGACGTTCGCGATGCCCTTGGTCGAACTATCCACCTCGAGCGACTGCATCGGAATTTGCATTCCGCACACCGCAGTGTCCTTGCCGGCCGTGGACATAAAGCTGCCGGCCGGTGGTCCGCCGGCGAACTTGAAGACGCCCTTGAGCGTGCCCCAGCCGGTGCCGGTGGACACGGCGGCGTGCGCGGTCGACTTCTGGCCGCCGCCAGCTTTGCGCAGCGCCAGAGCCAACTGTTCCTGCGGCGCGGGATCGATTTGCACGCCCTGGCTGCAACCGGCGATCAGCAACATCACGGCCGCGAGTGCCGCCGCCTGTCGAGAAAAAGAAAAACGCTTCATCATCGCCTTCGAACCGTGG
>DATCFX010000595.1:0-1071 GCA_036509275.1 Pirellulales bacterium
CGGGTTCTGGCCCAGGCCGATGCTGGTGACTTCGGTGGATTCGGCGCGCAGGCCCGCATTGATCTTCAGGGGCATGTCGTCGATCATTGTTCGCGTGAAAAACGCAAGATAGGCGGCGTGCGTGTTTTCGACGGTCTGGGCGTCCGCGGCCGGCACGGTGGCCAGACTGTAGGCGCCGTCGAAGGGGGGCGTGCAGCATCCGGTATTGAAGCCGGGGATGGCCTGGATCTGCGGGTTGCCCAACCCCTGCAAGTAGGCCAGTTCGGTCCGACCGTCGAAAGCCAGGATGCGGGCCGGCAACAGGCCGCCGCCGCCAAAGCCCTGAATAAAATCTTTCGTCGAGAAGGATTGCGTGAACAGGGACTGCGGCAGCGCGGCGCCGTGTGTCCCGAGGTTGTTGGAAGCCGGCCCATAGCCGGCGTAGGCCTGCCAGTCATTGTTGACGAAGTCATTGCTGCTGCGGCCGGTGCGGTGATCGCCGACATATTGATATCCCGTGGTTAGCCGCGAATTCGCATTCTGCGTCCAGGTCGCTTCCAGACGGGCCTGTTGCACGCGGTCGAAGCGCTGGTTCGATACCAGCGGCAAGACATGGCTGCCGATCAGACCGTTATCGATGAACGCAGCGCCGTTGCCATTTGGGCCGTAGCCGACGGGATAGGGCAGGTTGTGTCCGCCCGGCACCACAATACTGAGATTGCTGCTGTTGATGCCGCCGGCTGTCGAGGCGCCGTAACCCACATCGGCATCGAGCGTGCTGAGTTGGCCCCCCGGGTTCAGTGCCCCCTGGGAATCGTCGAGATCGAAATTGACGATGAGCCGGTCGCTCTCGGTCCAGGTGACATTGATACCGACGTCGTTGTTCTGGATCACCGAGCCGTTAATCTGCGACTGAAAGTCCGTGGGCGAGTTAGGCTGCTCGAAGTCGGTGATTGTTTTATCGGTGCTCAGTACAACGTCGCGCAGGCTGGTGCTGTTGAACCACACGCTGTAGCCATATTGCCTGGCGTGCAGCGTATCCCTGGAATAATTGTCGTCCAGGCTGACCAGCAGGCCGTCGGCGGGCCGCCA
>DATCFX010000596.1:0-1132 GCA_036509275.1 Pirellulales bacterium
GCCGGCAGCGATCGCCTCGGCCGTTTTGCCCGCGGTCCGCAGCCGATGGGCTTCCTGCCAGAGCCGCTCCCGCTCTTGGAACTCTGCCTGCCTCGCGGCGGCGGGCGGCGGATCGCCGGCGCTCAACGGCGCCGCGGGGCTGGCCGCCAGCAGGACACACGCCAGGACCCAGCCGCACCCGAAACGTATGCGCCGTGTCATCTGCCGCTCCCTGCCGCCTGGCACGATTCGGGGCAAGCCGCGCGGGCCGGCGGCCCGCCGCTCAAAACTGGCATGCCAGGCTTGCCCCTCGGCTGCGCATTATCACCCCGCCCCGAGCGGACTGCAAATCCGCGACTGGCCGTAGCGGAATTCGTGAGAATTCCGAATCCGAATCAGCTCGTCGGAAGTCTCACGACTTCCGCTACGGGGCGCGACGCGCCGGCAACCCGTGCGCTAGCTTGGCTAGACGCCCAGAACTTCGGCCGTGACCAGCCAGCGGAGCGTGCCGGCCCCGACTTCGGGCGCGCCGTCGAACTCGATGGCGGCGACGGCGCCCTTGTCCATGTCGGCGTGCCCCGCGGCGCTGCCGATTAGCGCGGCGATCCATTGGCTCACATCGGGTGCGTGGCCCACCCAGGCCAGGTCGCCCGATGGCTGTTGCCGGGCCCAGGGCAGCAGCGCCTCCAAGCGAGCGCCCGGCGCCAGCTCGTTCAGCACCGTGAGCTGGGCCTGTGAGTCGAGGTGGTCCATGAGAATGTCGGCCGTCTGCCGGCAGCGAACCAGCGGACTGGTGGCCACGTGACAGGGAGCAAAGCCGCGTTTGGCCAGCCGCTTGGCGACGCGGCGAAAGCGTTTTTCGCCCTTGGCGGTGAGCGGCCGCAGCGAGTCGTCCGGATACTCAGGATCGCCATGCTGGCCTGCCCAGGCGTGTCGCACAATGTACAGCAGCATGGTTCGAAGTCTCCAGAGAGCGATTCATCAAAGGGGAGGGCGGGCGAGGCCACTGCCGAGCCCCGCCTCGCATTGTGTCGGACCGCGAATCCCGGCTCGGCAGGAGCCTCGCCCTCCCACTCGGCTCGCCCCTCCCTGGCCTCGACTTCAACACGACATTCCAGACGCCGCTTTAGCGCTCGCGCCAGAGCACATGGTC
>DATCFX010000597.1:0-3440 GCA_036509275.1 Pirellulales bacterium
AAATCACCGGCAAGCTAGCGCTTGCCGCTCGCCATTACACGGCCGCTGCCGCAATCACGGGATTGCGCAGCACGCCGAGCCGGTCGATCTCGACCTCGACTTCGTCGCCAGGCTGCAAGAAGACCGGCGGCTTGCGGGCCGCGCCGACACCCGGCGGCGTGCCGGTGAAGATCACGTCGCCGGGCTCGAGCGTGCAAACCTGCGACACGTAGGCCAGCAACTCGTCCACGTTGAAGATCAACTGCGAGGTGCTCGAATCCTGCATCGTGCGGCCGTTGAGCCGCAATTGAATGCGGAGCTGGCCGGGATCTTGGATCTCGTCGGCCGTCACCAGCGCCGGACCAAAGGGGGCGAACGTATCGAACGATTTGCCCAGCAGCCACTGGCCGCCCGGCTTGCGCAATTGCCAGTCGCGCGCCGAGACATCGTGCCCTGGGCAATAGCCGGCGATATGCTTGCGGGCTTCGGCCTTTGGGATGTTACGTCCTCCGCGGCCGACCACGACCACTAACTCGGCTTCGTAGTCCACTTGCTGGCTGACAGCCGGCAGCACGATCGGCTGCCCGTGCCCGGACACGGCGGTGGGGAACTTACAAAAGATAACCGGCTCGGCCGGCGGCGTCTGGCCGCTTTCGCGGGCGTGATCGGCATAGTTCAAGCCGACGCAAATCACCTTTTGAGGATCGGGCACTGGGGCCAACAGTTGCACCGGCTGCGTGTCCAGCGGGCGTCCGCGGGCCAAGGCGTCCGCCGCTTGCCGCAGGCCGTCGGGGCCCAGCGCGAGCAATTGCTTAAGCGATGCGGGCAGCGTCGGGTCGGCCTCGTGGAGATCGATATAGCGGCCATCGCGCATGCCGGCGAGCCGTGCCGCCCCGCTCTGCCGATAGGTCACAAGCCTCACAATCGCGCCTTTCTGGTCGATCGTCGTAAACCGCCCGGGGGTCGGAATGTCCGCACGGAAAATCAAGCCGCGACCGGCGGTCGCGGCTTTATAAAAGCGGTTTATGTGCTCGACAACCTAGTCCATCCCGGCGACAGGAACAAGGATACCGGGCGTTTGACCCTGCATGGAGGGCAACCTAGGGTTTGGTATTCATTTTCGAAGAATGCTCGCGCGGGAACTCAGCAACGGCCTGGAGGCCGGCTGCGTCCGCGCTGCCACCGGCGATCAGAGTGGATGGTAATGGACGGTTACTCAACTCCTGAACAAAGCATTGCCGGCTTGCCCGCCAAAGACGCGGGGGCGGCCGTCGAAGGACAGATCCAGGCGGTCTCGTCCTTGTTGGGCGCATTGGGCGACGAGTCGGCCGGTGCCCGCGAGACGGCCACCGGGGTCTTGTCCCGGACCCAAGAAAACCAACTGATCCAAGTCCGCCTGGGAATCGCCAGCAGCCTGTTTGCCGCGCTGCGCGGCAAACACGAGCCGACGGCCCAGCACTGCCTGCGCGTGGCGCTGGCCTGTTCGGCCTGGGCCCAGAAGATCGGGCTGTCCGACGCGCAGCGCGACGAACTCGAACTGGCCGCACTGCTGCACGACGTGGGCAAGATCCGCGTCCCCGACGACATCCTGATGAAAGCCGGCGCGCTGTCCCCGCGCGAATCGGCGATCATGGACACGCATTGGCAAACCGGCCTGGACGTGCTCCGCGAGAGCTGCGCGCTGCCCGGCGTGCTGGAGATCGTAACCTACGCCCGCGCCTGGTTCGATGGCAGCAAGAATCGCCTGGACCACGTCGGCGAGCAGATCCCGATCGGTGCCCGGATGCTGACGGTGGTCGACGCCTTCGACGCGATGATGTCGGACCACGTTTACCGCCGGTCGCTGTCGCTGGAGCGGGCGTACAACGAGCTGTATCGGCATGCCGGCACGCAATTCGATCCGCAGTTCGTGATGCTGTTCATCAAGCTGTTCGAGGCCCATCAGTTTCAGATGCACGACGTGGCCCGGCGGTGGCTGCGCGAGCTCGATCCCGAAGTCGTGAACTCCTGCTGGCGGCGGAGCGAAAAGCCCAATTGGGGCAGCCCGCGCGCCGCCGACACGCTGTTTCAGCAAAAGCTGCTGGACAACATGTCCGATGCCGTCGTGTTTCTGGACAACAGCGCGCGCATCATGCTCTGGAATCGCGGCGCGGAACGCCTGACGGGAATTTCCTCGCACAGCGTCTACCAGCAGATGTGGCTGCCCAGCCTGCTGGCGACGCGCGACGATACTGGCAAGGTGATCAAAGACGATGAATGCCCGATTTCTCTGGCCATCCGCACGGGCGTGCAATGGATCCGGCGGCTGACGGTCAGCGGGCGCGGCGGGCGCGACATTGCCGTGGACGCCCACGCGGTACCGGTGGTCTCGAGCGAGGGCACGACGCACGGCTTGACGCTGCTGCTGCACGACGTGAGCCCCGAAATTTCGCTCGAGCAGCGCTGCCGCAGCTTGTACGAGCTGGCCACGAAAGATCCGCTCACGCAGGTGGCCAACCGCGCGGAATTCGACCGCGTCCACGAACTGTTCGTGGCCGCGCATCGCGAGAGCGATCGCCCTTGCAGTCTGGTCATGGCCGACATCGATCACTTCAAGCACGTGAACGACACGTATGGCCACCAGGCGGGCGACGAAGTGATTCAGAGTTTCGCCCGGCTGCTGCAGAATTCCTGCCATCCCGGCGACCTGGTCGCCCGCTACGGTGGCGAAGAATTTGTCTTGTTGTGCGCCGACTGCGACAATCCCACCGCCGCGCGGCGCGCGGAGGAAATCCGGCTCAGCTTCGGCGAGCATCGCCAGCCGGCCTTGGACAACCAATGCGTCACGGTCAGCTTCGGCGTCACCGAGGTCCAGCCGGGCGATACGACCGAAAACATGTTGCGCCGCGCCGACCGCGCGCTGCTCTTGAGCAAAGAGGCCGGCCGCAACCGCGTCGTGCAACTCGGCTCCGGCGGCCAGGGCGACGACGCCGCGGCCCCCACGAGTGTCGTCGCGCCGACCGGCGCCGCCTTGCTCGTGCAGGACCTGATCACCGAATCCCCCATCGATCGGACCGTGGAAAAACTGCGCGGCTTTATCGCCGATCATCATGGCGACATCGTTTCCGTCGACGGGCGGCACATGCGCATCAAGCTGGGCTACGACGGCGAGCCGTTCGGCCGCAAAAGCGACCGGCCCGCGCGGCTGGTCATCGATCTGGAATTCAGCGAAGAACAGAGCGCCAAGCAAGGGGACCGGCGCACGGGCATTGCCCGCACGCGCATCCATGTCGAAATCAACCCGCAGCGCCAGCGTGAGCGCCGCCAGCCGGAAGTGCTGGCACGCTGCCGCCAGTTGCTGATCAGCTTGCGGGCGTATCTGATGGCGGTCGAGGCGGCTCCTAAGATTGAAGCCGCCCCCCGTTCCAGCGGTCCGGCCAAGGCCCGCCGCGGCGGCTTCTCGATCCGCGGCTGGCTCGGCC
>DATCFX010000598.1:0-2230 GCA_036509275.1 Pirellulales bacterium
TTCCAGGCCGTCGACAAGCGCGTCCACGTCCACGACTTGCACGCCACGATCTTGCAATTGCTGGGCTTCGACCACACGAAGCTCACCTACCGCTACGCCGGCCGCGACTTCCGCCTGACCGACGTGCAAGGCAACGTGATCCACGACGTAATCGCGTAAAGAACTCGCCACGGGCGCGAGTCATGCCCGCGCATGCGTGCGCGACGCACGGCACGCGGCGTGCCGTCAAATTGCGGTGTCACGTACGGGGTGCATGACCTTATAGTTCTTCCGGTCCAGGCAGGGCTCAGCGAGCGGGAAACGGAAATCCGAAGCAGTTGAACAGAAGGCCGCGAAGGCCGCTAAGATAGGCGCGCTTACTACGGCTTGTGGCCGAGCGCGGAGCGGAGATCGTCGATTTGGGCGGCGCTCACGAGCCAGCCGCCGGAGGCTTTGCTGAATTGAACCTTGAGCGCGACGGGCGGGGCGTCTTCGATCGGGCCGTGACCTTGTTGCACGGAGAGCCGGACGATCAGGTCGGCCTCAGCGGCGGGAGGTACCGCGTCGGACTGGACGCACACGACCTCGTGCGTGACACGCAACTGCTCGATTCGCGCATGGGCCAGCTCGGAACGGACCTGCCGGCGAAGTTGGTTGGCCTGCGGCTCGATGAGGGCCTCGATTGCCGGCACGTCGTTGCGCTTAGCGGCCTGCACGGCCCGGTCGATGACCAGTTCGATCCGCTCGCGGTCCGTGACCACCAGCTTTTCGATCACGATCAGCGCGATCGCGAGCAGCACGACGGCCGCGGCCGGCTTCCACAACGCCCAACGCCCGGTGGCAAACATCAAGAGCACGATAATCAGCAGGGCGCAGGCCGCCAGCGCCAAGGCCCAAAAGGGATCTTCCGTCAGCCAGGTCATGGTGGATGCTTCTCCGGAATCGTCGAACGCGGCCCGCGCCGCCGCGACCGGGCCAGCAGTCCCGCGCTGCCCACCACCAGCAACAGGCCGAACAGGGACACCAGCGGCAGCACGCTCACGTCGTCTTGCGGGCGATCAGCGGCCGGCTCCGGCGGCGTGCCGCGGTGCCCCGCCGCGACGTTTTCGCGGGCGTGCTGCATCCGCACCAACCGCTGCTGCCGCCGCACGTGCTTGGGGCCGATCACGACGAGCGCCGCCAAGCCCACGACGGCAAACAGCAACAACCAGAACCACGGGGAATCGCCGAGGCGCGCCGGAAGTTGGTCGCTGGTGGGGGACATCGTGATCTTCGATCGGACCGATTACAGGTGCCGCTGGAGCTCGCGGCACCTACGGGTTACTTGCGAGGCCAGCGAGCAAATTGCCGGCCGCCGTATTGGGCCGTGTCGCCCAGCAACTCTTCGATCCGCAGCAATTGATTGTACTTGGCCGTGCGGTCGGTTCGCGACAGGGAGCCGGTTTTGATCTGACCAGTTGCCAGGGCCACGGCCAGATCGGCGATGGTCGCGTCTTCGGTCTCGCCGCTGCGATGGCTGGTGACGCTGGTGTAGCCGTGCCGGCGAGCGAGTTCGATGGCGTCGATCGTTTCGGTCAAGGTGCCGATCTGGTTGACCTTAATCAGGATGCTGTTGGCAATTTGCTCGTCGATGCCTCGCTGGAGCCGCGTGGTGTTGGTCACGAACAAGTCGTCGCCGACGAGTTGAATCTTGTCACCGAGGCGTTTGGAGAGCAGTTTCCAGCCATCCCAGTCGTCTTCGGAGCAGCCGTCTTCGACCGAGCAGATCGGGTACTTGTCGACCCAACCGGCCAGTTGCTCGACCAGGGCCGCCGAATCGATCGATTGGCCGCCGAACTTGTAGGTCTTCTTGGCGGCGTCGTAGAACTCGGTAGCCGCCACGTCCACGGCAATGCCGACCTGGTCGCCCAGGTGGTAGCCGGCCTGGTCGACCGCTTCGCTGATCAGGTCCAGGGCCTCGCCGTTGCTGCGCAGGTCGGGCGCAAAGCCGCCTTCGTCGCCCACGGCCGTCTTGAAGCCCTTCTTTTGCAGCACTTTTTTGAGCGTATGAAAAATCTCGACGCCGCAGCGCAGGGCCTCGCTAAAGCTGTCAAAGCCCAGCGGCATGACCATGAATTCCTGCACGTCGACGTCGTTATCGGCATGGGCACCGCCATTGATGATGTTCATCATGGGGGCCGGCAGCAGGCTGGCGTTCACCCCGCCCAAGTAGCGGAACAGCGGCAGGGCCGCATGCTCGGCGGCCGCTTTG
>DATCFX010000599.1:0-5913 GCA_036509275.1 Pirellulales bacterium
TCGAACTGGTCTGCTCGGTCGACGGCGTGGGCGTGAAAAAGGCCCTACGGGCGATGGTCCGCCCGGTACGCGAAGTGGCCACGGCCATCGAGGAGCAGGACGACAAGGTGCTCTCCAGCCTGCCGGGCGTGGGGCCGGCGCTGGCCGAACGCATCATCGCCAAGCTCCGCCGCAAAGTGCCGAAGTTTGCCCTGATGGTCGCTCGCGACGAAGCCGCCAGTGCCGGCGCGGATGTCGCTCGCGACGTCGTCGACGAGACCTACGAAGTGCTGCGCTCGCTGGGGCACTCCGAGGCCGACGCCCGGCGGTTGGTGGATGCTGCCCTGGGCACGAAAAAGAAGTTCGCCGACGTGCAATCGCTGCTCCAAGTCATCTACCAGCAATCGCACCGCTGAAAGCCGGCATCGCCACCGTACCGGCCAATGTGCCCCCGCTTTCGGCCGAAGGCAGCATGCACGAGAACGCTGGATCAGAATTCGCGCGGCCCCGCCGGCTGGTTGGGCTTCCCCAGCTCCGGCCTGACCACGGACTCCGGCGCCGGCGGCGGTGCCGGCGGCAGTCGCTGCAGAATCGAAGGACGGCTTGGCGGGCGGCTGAGCGTGGCTGCCTGCGCTGGACGCATCTGCCGTACAGCAGGGGGCGGCAATTGCGGCGGCGTGGCGTAAACCGGCCGGTAAATGTAGCCGCCGTTCCCCAGCGGAATGTGCTCGTGCCCGATCGGCTGCGGCGCCGTTAATGCGCCCCGCGAGTAACCGTAGAGCAAGTCGTAATTGGTGAAGGGGTGATAGTACAACGGCCGGGCCGGCGGCACCGGCAGCGGCTGACCGTAGGTGGCGCCTGGCGGCGGCGTCAGCGTCTGCGCCGCGGCGGGCGGGCCGCTGCCGACGACTCCCAGCCCCGCGACGATCATCAGGCTCGAGAAAACCAGCCGCATAGTCATGGCAGCCATCTCCCGCGCGAAGGAATCGAAACGCTCGCCAGGGACAATCCCCCGGCCTAACCCCGCTCTTATTATAGCAGCGACGCTGGAAACAGTGAAAATACAGGCTTCCCGACGGTCGCGACCGCAGCAACCTCGCCCATTTTCCGTGCGGATCACTTTTCACTTTTCACTATTCACCCGGCGCCGCCACCTTCAGCCTCGTGGCCAGCGTCGTGAGCTGCGACCAGTTGCCGTCGTCCAACGGAATGCCGTGCTGCTGGCGCCGGGCCAGCGTGTGGCGCTCGGGATCGCCCGGCAGCGTGATCTCGCTGACGCCGTCGACGGTCGGGCAACTACGCATAAAATCCACGAGTTGATCCACCTCGGCCGCAAAATGGGCGGCCCCGCCTACGTGGCCCGGATCGATGGCGAGCAGGCAGGCGCAGTTGCCGTTTTGCGTGATCGGCTTTTCGCGGATCGTCGGGCCGCCGGACAGCGCGCCGGAAAGAATTTCGACCATCAACGCCAGGCCAAAGCCTTTGTAGGCTTGCGGCCCGCCCATCGGCAGGATCGTGCCGGGCGGATCGCCATAGAGCGTGTTGGGATCGTTGGTCGGGCGGCCCAGATGGTCCTGCAGCCAGCCGTCTGGACACTTTTGGCCGGCGAACTTTTTGACCCGGACCTTGCCCTCGGCCGTGACGCTGGTGCCGAAATCGAGCACCAGCGGCTCGCCCTGGTGTGGCACGCCGAAGGCGATGGGGTTCGTGCCCAAGCGCGGCGCCGTGCCGCCCGGCGGAGCGACGCGCCGCGAATTGCCGTGCGTATTGACCATCGCCATCGACACCATGCCGGCCGCGGCCGCCTGCTCGCAGTACTCGCCCAGGCGGCCGATATGGCCGCAGTGGATCAGCGTGCCCAGGGCGATGCCCGACGAGCGGGCCTTGTCGATCAGCCGGTCCATCAGCCGCCGGGCCTGCACCTGGCCAAAGCCCCAATGCCCGTCGGCGGCCAGGATCGACGGCTCCTCGCGCAGCACGCTCATTTCCGCGCCGGGAAACACCTCGCGTTTGTCGACTTGCTCGAGGTACGAGGGGATGCGCATCACGCCGTGCGAGTCGTGGCCGCGCAGATTCGCCTGCACCAGGCTCTCGGCCACGAGCCGGGCTTCCTGCGATCCCAGTCCGCCGGCCGCCAACAGCGCCGCGCCAAAATCAATCAATCGTGCAGCAGATAAGGCAGGCATGCCCGCCAAGATAACTTCAACTCACGGCAATGTACACCGTCCCGGCGGCCGTTTCGCCCGCGCCGTCAATGGCCGAATAGGCGAAGCTGTCCGTGCCCGTGAAGCCAGCTACCGGCGTGTAGCTAAACGCTCCGGTGCTGTCCATCGTGACGGATCCGCCCCCGCCTGTCGCACCATTGACCGGTTGAAAGCTGACCGTGCCCACGCCGCCGGAAATCGCGGGCATCGCGCTGCCACCCAGCGATCCGTTCTGCGTGCAGGCCACGTTCAAGTCCGTGCCGCTGAGCGGCGCGGCACTGACCGTGACTACGACCGTGCCCGAGGCCGTGTTCTGCCCGTCGTCGATCGTGAAGTTGAAACTGTCGGTGCCGGTGGCCGTGGGCGTGTAAGTCACCGTGCCGTCGCCATTATTGTTCACGTTGCCCAGGCTCCCCTGCCCGACACTATCGACCGTTAATGCGAAGCCTTGCGGATCCGACGAATTGCCGAGCAGGTTGATCGTGATCGTCGACCCAACCGTGGCCGAGGCGCTGACCGCGCCCGCCACCGGCGGCATGCCCTGCGGACCGCCATCGCCGCCGTCATCACCCCCACCATCATCGGTCGTCTGGGCGATCCAAAGGTTGACAGTGTTTGTCGCGGTTATGCCCGTGCTGTCGGTAACCGTGTAGCTGAAACTGTCCGGACCAGAATATCCGCCGTTGGGTGTGTAGGTATACGAACCATCGGAATTGACGGTCACCGATCCATCGGCGCCACCGCCGCCGGAGAACGTGTAGCCGCCGATGCCGCCGGAAGCATCGCCGGCCACGCTCCCGTAGATCGTCGTATCCTGGTCACCGCCGTTGCTGTCAGCCGCGGCCGCCAGATCGTCCTGCGGCGCCGCCTGGTTGATTGTCAAGTCGACAGTATTCCCCGTCGTCGCGCCCCCCCTGTCAGTGACGGTGTAGGTAAAGCTGTCCGGCCCGAAATACCCGGGATTGGGCGTATAGGTATACGAACCGTCGGAATTGACGGTCACCGATCCATAGCTGGCGCCGGCGCCGGAGAAGGTGTAGCCGCCGAGGCCGCCTGCAACGCCGTCGGAAACGTTGCCCGTGATCGAAGTATCTTGGTCGCCGCTGTTGCTCTCCACCGCGGCGGACAGATCGTCGCTTCCACCCGTCGTTGTCGATTGGCCGACCGTCACATAGGCCGTGCCCACCGCCGTGTGCTGCCCGTCATCGATGGTGAAGGTAAAGCTGTCGCCGCCCGAGAAGCCGGCATTGGGCGTGTAGGTGGCCGTGCCGTCGTCGTTGTACGTCACGCTGCCGTAGCTCGCCCCGCTCACGCTGTCGATCGAAAGCGGCAGACCTTGCGGATCGGACGAATCGGCCAAAAGAGCAATCGTGACCGGCACGCCATAGTCCGCGGCCCCGCTCACGTCGCCGGCCGTCGGCGGCTGATAGTCCGCGTCGCTTTCCACGATCGTCGCCACGCCGCTGGTCGGGCTTTCGAGCGTCGCGCCGCTGGCATCGCTGAGCGCGACGTCGAAATACTTGCTGCCGCCCAGCCCGTCGTCGAACGTTTGCACGCTGATCGTCTCGCTCGTCTGGCCCGGCGCAAACGTCAGCGTGCCCCCCAACTCCCACGAGTCCGGCACCCAGTACTGGCTGGTCACGATCGGGTCGAACTCGTAATCGGTCCAGCTCGGATCGATCGTGTCGCCCTCCGACCAGAACGGCACGTCCGGCGACGCACCCCCATCGCCCACCCACTGCTGCTGCGCTACATAGCCGCCCGGCCAGGCCAAGTCGGGCGAGGCGTCCGGCTCCCAGTAGCCGTCGTAATCCACCGTGCCCGTATCGAACCACTGCGGATCGTAAGTGTAGCCGGCCGTCCAGTTCGGGTCGGGCGTGTCCGTCGCCTCCCACCCGGCCGGCACATTCACCATTCCGGTGTCCATCCATTCGGGAGCATAGGTATACGTTCCTCCCCAACTCGGATCTGGAGAAGCATCCGACGCCCAAGTACCGGGCACCGTCACCGTGCCCGTGTCGACCCAATGCGGATCTTCGCTCGATCCGCCCGGCCACGACGGATCCTGCGGGCCCGCGGCCCAGGTGCCGGGCACGGTAATCGTCCCGTCCACATACTGCTGCTGCGCCACGTAGCCGCCGGGCCAGCTTGTGTCGGGCGTGGCATCGGCTTCCCAATAGCCGTCGCCCGTGTCGTAGGTGCCGTCGGGCACTTGCTGGCTGTCGGGATAATACTGCGCCCAATTAATGGTGTCGGGCGTGCCGGTCGCCACGAAGTACGGCGTCACCGGCACGTCCACATAGTTGTCGATCCAATCGCCGCTGTCGTCCTGATACGGCTGATCTTCCCACAGGTCGGTCACCGTGAAGCCGCTGACCGTTGTGTAGTTGGGAATCGAATACGGCTGATAGTAATAACCGTCCGTCAGCACTTGACCATCGGTGGTGTACGGCGCGTAGTCGTAGCCGTCCTGCCAATAGCCGGTGTCCACGTCGTACGAATTGTACTGGTAGCCCGGCTGCCAATAGCCGCTGTCGTAGCTGTAGGCGTTGTAATCGTAGCCATCGACTGTGTAGCCCGTGTCGACGCTGTAAGGCTCGTAGTAATAGCCGTCCTCCAGGGTGCCGGTGGCCACTGCGTTGACTTCGTAGCCGTCTTCGTAGTTCGTCACTTCATAGCCGGGCGTAAACGTGCCTTGCGTCCAATCGTCGGGGTGGACGGCCGTGCCGTCCTGCGGCATCCAGTTCACGCTCACCGTCTGGTCGCTGGCGTGCGCGAGCGTGACGGTGAACGTGGCCGCATCGCCGGCAGCGATCGTGCCGGGGCCGCCGATCGAAACGCCCGGCGTATCGTTGGGACCATACACGGCCAGCGAAACTTGCGCGCTAGCCGCGCTGAACGCCGCCGCCGCGCTGCCGGTGCTGACATCAAACAGCGTGCCCGGCGCACCCACCGCCTGGTCCCAAGCCAGGAACGTGATCGCGTCGTCCATCGTGCCGCTATAGCCTGGATCGGCCAGGAAGCGCAAACGCGTGGTGCCGTCGGCCGGCAAGAGCTCCGCTTGTTGATCCCCATTGGCCGCCGGCACCGGCGCCAGTGCGAACCAGTTCGTCCCGTCCAGCGAATACTGCCAATTCCCAAACGCGCTATCCACCGCCGTCACCGCAATGCCCAGCGCGTCGCCATCGGCGTCCGCCGCCGCACTGCCGCCGGAAGCACCGCCCAGCAGCGAGCTCACGAGCGTTCCCTGATTGGTCGAAGCCGTCGGGTCGGTCAGCGCCAGAGCGCCCGTCTCGCTTACGTCCAGTGTCGGCGTGGCCAGCGGGCCGCCATTGGTCGCCAGTTCGTCGTCGTCGTTGATCGTGACCGACGCAGTGTTCGCGCTGCCAAGTTGGTAATCGACCTGGGTCGCCCAAACATCCGGTGCCTGCAACGCGATGTCGGCTTCCACCGAGCCCGACGCCAGGCCCTGGTCAATGGCCACGAGCGGCAACTGCACGCTCGACGAGCCCGCTGGAATCACGACGTAATCCGGCAGTGTGAAGTAGTCTTGGCCCTCGTCGGCCGTGCCACCGACGCGCAACGCCACCGGCAGATCGCTCGTCGTCGGGCCGGTGCGCGTCACCGTCAGATCGGTAGAGCCCCAGCCCTCGGAGATCGAGCCGCCACCGGAAATCGAAACCGTCGGCACCGGCGGCACGTCGATCGTGACCGTGGCGCTGGAAAAACT
>DATCFX010000600.1:0-6172 GCA_036509275.1 Pirellulales bacterium
GGCGGCAATTCCGGCCGGGCTGGTACCGGCCGGTGCAACTGCGTTTTCAGCCGGTTGCAAATCGGCGGCGGCCGGCGCTGCGGCTGCACGTGCCACGGGTTGAATCGCGTCGCGTTCGTCGGCCAGGGCATCGGCCGGGGCGGGCGTTTTGACGTTGGCCAGCGGCGTTTCGGCCGGCTTCGGCTGGGGCGCGGCGAACTGCGGTTCGGGCAGACGCGAGCTGGCCGGCGCGAGGTCGCGCGCCGGCGGGGCAGGGGCCACCGGACGCGTCACGGCCGTTTCAGCGGTGGGGCGGGGGAGCGCCGCGGCAGCCAGCTTGTGCGGCTGCTGGCTGGGGAACTGCGACCACGGCTCGCCGCCGGCATGTGAACTGGCCACGGCATCGCCGGTCTCGGCAGATGTTCCGGCAGCGTCGGCGATGTGAATGCCGATCTCCGCACCCGACGCCGGCGGCTTGAACACGACGTTGACGCTGCTGGCATAGACGGCCATCAGCATGTGGGCCCAGACCGACAGCACGATGCACTTGCTCAGCGGCTGCGCTTGCCGCCAACGCGTGACCATCAGCGTGACCAGTGCAATGGTCAGCAGGCCCAGGCCAATCCACAGCACGCCCCAAATCGTTTGGAGGTTCACCAGCGCGGCGAGCGGGCAGCCGGGCAGCCAGGCGAGCATGGGCTATCTCTGCTGCTTGCCGGTGCGTACGGAGATCGCCAGCTCGGCAATGCCGGCCTGCTTGCAGGCGTTGAGGACTTCGGCCACGCGCTGAAAGGTGCCGGACGCGTCGCCGCGCACCAGCACGCCCAGGTCGCGATATTGCCGCCGCGCGGCGGCCAGCCGGGCCGTGAGCTCGGCGAGCGAGACGTTCTGGCGGTCCAAGGCGATTTGCCCGTCCTGGTAGACGCTGACGACTTTTTTTTGCGGTGCGGCGCTCAGGGCCTTGGCATCGCTGACTTGCGGCACGCGCAGCGCGATGTTGCGTTCCATTTCGGTGAACTTGGTGCCGGCCATGAAGAAAATGACGAGCAGGAACATCACGTCGAGCATCGACGTGAGATTCAGGACCGGCGGTTCATCCAGGTTCGTTTTGAGCGGCATGGGAACTTCAGCGATTGATTTAGCCGCGGCACGTACGCCGCGTGCGTCAGGCCGCTTCCTTACGCCGGCTGGGGCGCGGGGCGGCTTCTTGCAGGCCCTCGGCCGAAATCGAGTTCACGATTTCTTGCCCCAGCGTGTCGAGTTCCATCACCAATTGCTCGACGCGGCTGGTGAAAAACAAATACGACGCGAGCGCCGGAATCGCCACGCACAGCCCGAAGGCGGTCGACAGCAGGGCTTCGCTGATGCCGCCGGCCAGCAGCTCGGGCCGGCCCATCGCGTCGCTGGTGGCGATCTCGTTAAAGGCCGTGATCATGCCAAACACGGTGCCCAGCAAGCCGAGCAGGGGGCTGATCGTGGCGATGCCGTTGAACACGCGCACGTAGCGGCGCAGGCCGTGTACCGCGCGTTCGCCCGCGTCGAGCACGCCCTGCTCGACTTCCACGGCCGGTCGGCCCCACTTGCGGACGCCGCCGGCAAACACGGCGGCCACGGGACTTTTGCTCTCGGCGCAAAGCTTGAGCGCCGCCGTGCGGTCGAGCTGGCCGGCCTGCAATTGGTGCAAGAACCGTTTGACGAACGGCCTAGGAATCACCCGGCCGCGCCGCAGGGCGATCAGCCGTTCGAACACGAACACCAGCATCAGCACCGAGCAGAACAGGATCGGAATCATCAGCATCCCGCCGGCGCGGAGGATACTGAACAGATTGCGCGACGGGATTTCCTGCAAGACTGAAGGATCGCCGGCCAACGACACCGCCGGCGCGGAGTCGGCCGCCGGCGCTTGGGCGCGAGCCGCAGCCGCAGGCAGTACGGCGCAACCCAGCGCCAGGAGCAGCGCCGCAGTCCGCCAGCGAATTAATTGAAACACTACCACGGAGTTATCCCGTAGGTGCCGCGAGCCGAGCGGCACCGGTTGCACGAACACGTTGCATCCAACGGCCCGACTCGGCTCGCCGGGCCTACGGAAGAAATGATGAAGTAGGAATGCTGAATGATGAATGAAAAAAAATGACTGGAATACAATCGCGTCGTATTCCATTCAGCATTCATCATTCATACTTCATCATTTATTTTTCACGGTCACGTGTTGACGGGCCGTTCGCAAACGCCGCGCGGCTTCGTCGGTAAAACTGGTCGAGGGGAAGTTCTTGAGCAGTCGGGCGTAGATTTCGGTGGCCTGCTCCCATTCGCCCAGCAACTCGTGGCACTTGCCCGCTTGCAGCAGGGCGCCGGCTTGCCAGGTGGGATAAACGTACAGCACTTCCAAACGCAGATACTCGCGGACGGCCGCCTCGTAATTTTTTTGATGAAAGTACGTCTCGCCGATCATCCATTGGGCCATGGCCGCCGTCTCGGTCTGGCCGCCCAGTTGTGAGCGGATCACGCGGGTATACGCTTCGCGCGCATCGTCAAAGCGGGCGTCGTTGGCCAGCACTCGGCCCAACACGTAGTCGACTTCGTATTGCTGCTCGAAACCTGGAAAATCGGTAGCGATGGTTTCGGCAATCTGCCGGGCATCGGCCCAGCGGTGCTCGTGTACGCAGATCTGAGCGCGGCGCAGCGGCACCATCGCCATCCATTTTTCGTGCTTGCCGCTCAGCTCTTGGGCCAGCTTGATGAACAGCACTTTGGCCTCGCCGTATTTGCCCCCGCGATAAGTCGCCTCGGCCAACCAGAAGCGGGCCAGGTTCGTGAGCGGGCTCTCCGGAAGGTCTTCGATCAAGCGCGCCAGCGGCGGTTCGACCTGGTCCCATTGCTCACCGGCCGCGGCCACCTGGCCTTGCAGGTACAAGGCGTGGCCCAACACTTCGTCGGCCGGCTGCGACTCGATCAGCTCGACCAGCAAGGCGCGGGATTTGTCCCGCTGGCCCTGCTCGAGCGCTCGCTCGGCCAGCCGGTATACGGCATCGGCCCAATAGCGGCTGCGCCAGTTGCCCTGGTGCAATTGCTCGAAGCGCGCGTCGGCCTCGTCGTGGCGACCCAATCCTTCCAGCACCCACGCGCTGTTGTACAAGGCCAGGTCGCGGTGGGCCAGTTGCTGGTAGTCCTTCAGCAGCCGCTCGTACAACGCGGCGGCCGATTCCAGATGCCTGGCCAATTCTTCCACCCGGGCGGCGCCCAGCAGCGCTTGCGGCGCCGACGCACTCCGGCCATAACGATTGAGCACTTGTTGATAGGCTGCCAGCGCCTCGTCGTAGCGCTTTTCACGTTCGAAAATCTGACCCCGGGCCAGGCCGGCGCCGGCTGCCAGCGGATCGTCCGGGCAGCGTTTGAGCAACTGCTCGAAATGCTCGGCGGCCTCGGCCAACTGGCCGCCGCGCAGCTCGCTCCATGCCAGGCCGGCCAGGCCTTTGGCGGCCTGGGCCGTGGGGTTGCCGTCGCTAGCCAGGAATTTGAACAATTCGGCCGACCACTCTTCCTGACCGGCTGCCAAAGCCGATTCGGCCAGGATCTCGGCCGTCGGCAGCGTGATCTCGGCCACGGCCGACGATTTCGAAAGCGCTCGATACGCACTACGGGCCTGATCCCATTTGTCGGTCTCGGCGTAACATACGGCCAGTTGTGC
Organism: Pirellulales bacterium; assembly: GCA_036509275.1. Classification (GTDB taxonomy): domain Bacteria; phylum Planctomycetota; class Planctomycetia; order Pirellulales; family PNKZ01; genus DATATB01. The sequence goes on from DATCFX010000600.1 coordinate 3,668, forward strand.
CTGCGCCTGGGCCACCCCATCGGTCCCGGGAGTCGTTTTCAAAAAACTCTCCAGCGGCCCGATCGCCTCGGCAAATTTCTCCAGCGCCACCAAGGCAGCCGCCTGCAACCGGATGGCATCCGCGCGGAGCTGGCCGTCGCCGGAAGCCAGCAGCGGGGCGAGCGTGCTCAGCACTTCGGCGTGCCGCTTGCGTCCCTGGTAGGCCAGAGCCAACAAGTAGCGGTCCGCAAGGTTTTCGGCGTCAGCCTTTCGTTTGGTTTCGGACGCCACCAGCGGCTCCAGCAGGCCCAGCGCCTCGGCATAACGCTTGTTGGTCAGATGGCCGCGAGCCAAGAGCCGCGCGGCGGCGGGATTCAGATCGCTGCTGGGAAACAAGCGGTGCAGGTCGTCGACGGCCAGCTTGAGGGCCGTGGAATTGTCATCGGCCAGCGCGGCCCGCGCACGCCCTAGCAGGGCGTCGTCGGCGAATTCGGATTTCGGCCAACTACTGATGACCTGGTCGAACAGTCGGAGTGCGTCGGTGGTTTTGCCGGCGTGCAGCCAGGCGTCTCCGGCATGGAACGCGATGGCCGCCGCCAGGGGATTGTCCACGGGGGCGCCAATGCCCGTCAATGTGGCGGCGGCGAGCGGGTAATCGTGCTGCGCAGCCTGCACGAGCCCTAGCCAATAGCTCGCCTCGACGTGCATGCCCGGCGCACCGGAAAGATTTTCCAGTAGCGATCTGGCGGGCGTCAGTTGCTTGAGTTGGAACAGCGCCTGGGCGTGGCCCAAGCGGGCACGATGCTTCGTGGGCTCGTCGGCCGCCGCGTGGGCCAACTGGTCGTAGGTGTCTGCGGCTGGCCGGAAATTTCCGGCGGCATATTCCAGGCCAGCCAGGCGGAGGCGGGCCATGTCGGCCGCAGCGCTGGCCCCTTTTTTGATCACGGCTGCGTACAGGACGCGGGCCTCGTCGGGCTTCGCTTGCCGCTCGAGTATTCGGCCGATTCCGCAGCGGCAGTCATCGGCCAGCGGGCCTTCCGGAAAGTCGGCCAGGGCGCGGCGATAGTGCTTCTCGCTGGCGGCGTAATCGCCTTGTTCCCAGGCCACGTCGCCGAGATAAACCAGGACGTAGGCATTCAGCTTGTCGCCGGCAAAGCGCTTGAGAAACTGCTCCAGCAGGGAGCTGGCATCGGCCAATTGGCCGGCGAAATAAGTGCATTCCGCGGCGCGAAACAGGGCTTTACGGGCCAGCCGCGGATCGTCGTCGAGCGCCGTCAGCGGCCGGAACTCTTCGGCCGCCGCGGCGAACTTGCGCAGCTGCACCAACGATTCGCCCGCATAAAAGCGTGCCAGCGGCGCCTTGGGATGATCGCCGTATTGCGCCAGGAACTTCTGGAACTCGTCCAGCGCGAGCGCCGATTGCCCTTGCGTGTAGTAGCCGGTCGCCTTGGCGTACTGCTTGTCGGCCGGCGCGCCGCCAGCCACGGCCGGCCCAGCGGCCGATGCCAGCACTAGCAGCAGCACCGCGATGCGGCGATTGACGTCCATGTTCGGTTAGCCACAGCGATCAGAAGGGCAGAAAATCGCCGGCCATCCTAGTCCGCGCCGCGGCCGGCCGGCAAGATCGATGCGGCCGGCCCTTCGTGCGGTCGGGCGTCGGTCTCGGCCGGCCCCGAGGGCCCTAGGATCGACCAAAAAATCACTTCTCCGCAACTCCTCTCCCCTTGCGGGAGAGGGCACGGTGAGGGGCCGGGAAAAACCGAAGTTATTTTTCGGCCGATCCTTACATGCCGGCGGTGGCGCCCTGGTCGACGCAGCCGTCGACCATGTGGAAGTGGTTGTGGTCGATATAGAGCACCTCGCGGCTGTCTTCATCGACGCGGGTGTGCGGCAGCGGCCAACCCACCCGGGTAACCAAGGTGTAGAACACCGTACACTTGTAATGGGCATGGTGCAGTTGAGCAGGTCCGATCAGCGGATACACGCGCGGCGGATCGACATAATCGGCCACCGGCTCAATGATCATCCGCACGTTGTTCCGCTGACGCTCGTGCAAGAACGGCACGCCGGCTTGGATGGGCTGGGCCTTTTCCAAGGCCCGCATCACTTCGTCTTCCGAAGGCGGATCCAGCGCGACCGCCGGGCCGCCGGCGGTGAGCGGCCCCATGATCGGCACCCGCTGATAGCGTTCTTCGTTCCAGAACTTGTCCTCCAACCGCTTTTGGAAGTAAGGACTTACCGGCACGGGAACGGGGAACGTGATCGTGGGATGGGCATAGAGCGTGTTCAGAGGGAATGAACACCCACTCGAGGCGAGACACGCCGTCAGCATCAGCAAGGCACCGGCGGACAACGTCTTGATGTTCATGGCGCTCCCTCGCTGGCGACTCTCGTGCGGCCTGTTAGCAACTCCATTGCTACCAGCCGCCGCCGCCTCCGGCTCAGTTTGAACTAGCCCTACATATCGACGCCGGTGGGGTCGGCCTTGCGGGTTTTTCCGAAAATTCTCAAAAATCCGACGCGGCT
>DATCFX010000601.1:0-2232 GCA_036509275.1 Pirellulales bacterium
AACCGCCAGCCGGCCATCAGCAGTCTCCGCCGCAACCTGCAGCGGATGTACGTCAAGCGGCTGGGCCAGATCGCGCTAGGGCAGGGGGGCGTCCCCGAAGATTGCCAGAGCCTGGCGTATGCCGAGTTGGTCGGCTTGCAAACGAAGCTGCACGAGACTCTCGGCGGCAAAGCCAAGCTGGACAGCTACACGCGGGCGCATCTGCAGGAAACTCACGATCGCGTACACAAGGTGCTAGACGCGCGGCTGACATTCACCAGGCCGTAAGGGTGACCGAAAAATAACTTCCGTTTTTCCCGGCCGGGTGCCATGCCCACGCTTCGTGGGCATGGCACCCAGGATTGCATGGCACCCAAGATTGCGGCGGCGTCCTGGGGGCGGCGCTACGTCAGCAGCCAATCGACAACCTGGACCAGGCCGTCTTCGTCGTGCGAGGGGGCAATGCGCGCGGCCGCCGCTTTGACTTCGGCCTGGGCATTGCCCATCGCGATGCCCAGGCCGGCCGCGGCGATCATGGGAATGTCGTTCACATCGTCGCCCGCCGCACAGATTTCGTCAGGTCGGATGCCCCAGCCCTCGGCCAGCCGCAACACGCCGGCCCACTTGGTCACGCCCTGCGGCGCAATCTCGCACATGTAGCCGCGATAGCGCGGGCTGCGAAGCACGTGGGTGTACAACGCGCCGGGCAATCGGGCTGTGAGCAGCTCGTGCAAGGCCAGCATCTGGTCGCGGCTGCCCATCGCGAAGCCGGCGAAGATTCCGGGCGGCGGATTGCGCGTCATCTGCGGCCACTCGTGGTGGCAGCCGGGATTCAGCGCAAAGTATTCCGCGAGTTCCGGCTGATCGACATCGGCCCGAGCGCAGTAAAAATCGTAGCCCCGGTGAAACGTGTCGCCGTAGAGCAGGGGGTCGAACCCGGCGCCGGCGACCAGGCCCAGCACACGGCAGAGCAGGTCGCGATCGAAGTCGGCCCGATACAGCGTGGCATGATCGCGGGGCCGCTTGACCAGCGCGCCGCTGGCCGTGACCAGCGGGCTATCGAGTTCAAGCTGCTCGACCAGCGGCAGCGTCCGGCTGTAGCGCCGGCCGGTGGCCAGCACCACGCGCACGCCCGCGGCCGTCGCCCGCCCCAGCGCCGCGCGCGTCGGCGCGGTCAACTCATCACGGCTATTCACCAGCGTGCCGTCGACATCAATCGCCAGCAGTCGATATGCCAATGCACCCACGCCCGCCAAGCGGCCGTACCTGATTGCTTGCAAGAGAGATTCAAGAGTGGGACAGCACTTCGCCCAAGTCCCGCGCGGGATCGGGTGCGCCGAAATACTCAAGGCTGGAATCGAAGATGTCAAGTTCGTTTTCTAGGACCTTGAAGCCGGACGCCACGACGAAATACTGCGTTTGAGAGGAAGCCAGGCGATAAACATTCGCAGCTTCACGCGACTCGCCTGGCAGCAACTCGCGCCTGGCCTTATCGTCTTTCTCGACTTGCGCCAGCTCGATCCCGTCCAGTGCCGCCGGAATGCCAATGTACTCAACGCCCCAGAACACGATGTCGATATTCTTGGCGACCTCTGGCGATTTCGGGCTTCTCAAAAGCAGCTGGTTATGGCTCACATTGTAGTCCCAGATGCGGAATTTACGCTCCGACGCGAATCGCATATTTCGACTCCTCATTCAAACGGATTGGCTAAAGGAAGGCCATCCTTGCACCACTTGATCCGAGGCCACCAATCCTTGTTCTGCTTAATTTGCAGCAGTTCCCAATCCGTTGCTCCGTGACGCCCGGATGCCGCACGCATGACCCCGGCCCACACGTCAACGCCCTTCAAATTGAAGAACACCTGGGTGCCCTCGTCATTCATTACCGCAAGAAACCGTAACTTCCATTGCGTCGGATCGTTCTTTGCGAAGTGCTTCCAAGTCTCTGCGGAACATGTTCCGGCAAAGTCGTCGAGATAATCGGACAGCCCAAGCGCGATTCTCATACATATTGTACCGTGGCGTGCAATTGCAGGTCATTTGTTTTCACTGCCGAGTCCGGTCGAGCCGTGCGCCGCGGCGCCAGGCCAACTCCAGTCCGCTGGCCACGCGGCGATCGCCGCGGCTGAAAATCCCCTCGAGCATGCTGGTTTCGACACCGTGGCGTTTCACGTTCTCGCTCCGAATCGTGCGGCGACGCCACAGGTGCCGATGGGCGGCTGCAAAAGTGGGCCTTGGACGTGTGGCAGCACG
>DATCFX010000602.1:0-1617 GCA_036509275.1 Pirellulales bacterium
TCGCTCGCCCACCGATTTTTTTCAAACCCTGGGGAAGTTGGGCTAATCTGGCTGGCTAGCGTTTGCACGATCTCGGCCGAGCTGAGAAACCGATGAAAGTTCACCAGCACCAGCAGTGCCGGGGTGCCCTGGGTGGCCATAGCGCTGACCGCGCGAATGGCCGCCAGCGGGTCGGCGCCGGCAGCGGCCGGCTGGCTATCGGCCTGTCCGGCCATTGTCGAAAGGCCGCGATCGATGTTCCAGACGGCCAGCCGCCAGGCTTCCTGCCGGCAGAGCCTGGCGATTTCGGCCAGTGCATCCTCGTGTTCCCATGACTGAATCCAAATGCCTGAAAAACAGGCCCGGACATGTTCTGCAAGTCGCATTGAGAGCGACATGGCTTTTTCTCCTTGATGGGTTGGGTGAAAGGCCGCTAATGCCCGCGGTCCAGAAGCTCGCCAATGGCCTTAAGCCAGGTGGCGACCTCGCCCGATGGGTCGCGCTCTGACAGCCGGACAGGCGTCATCTGCTGGACAGCCGCCGTGTTGAGCCAGATCTTGGCTTTATCCCGCAATCGCCGGCGGGCGCGGCGCGATAGCATTTGCCAGCTCGTGCCGTCCTGGGCAATAAAACTGGCTTTAGCGGCCAATTCCGGCACATCGCTGGTGTCGCCGTACGCCAGCACCAGGCCGCGGGCTTCCCGAATGGCGTGCGGATGAAGATAGTTCTCCAGGCTGCGCTCGCTGGTGACAAATGCCCGGCAGCGGGGGCGTCCATTGACCGCCGCGGCGCACTCCTCCCGCCGCTGAGATTCTGGTGGCTCTTCGCGGTCGTACAAATGAAATTCCGTGCAGTGCAGTGCCGAGAACCGATTGGTCCACGGCCGGAAGTCCCCGCCGCCAGCCGGCACGAAAATGAGCTGACCTTGGCGCTCGAGAGCGCCAAGGTCGGGGAGCTCATGCCTGTCAGCATGCACAATGGTGCTGAGGTGGCGCAGAAACGAAATATCGTGCCGCCCTTCGAGCACGACCAGCAGCTTGCGGTGGTTGGGATCGGATATGCTTGCGGGAACCAGCCTGTCGCGACTGAATTGGCTCGCAAGCCATGACAAAAATCGAAAGCTATGACGGCGGTGATTCATGCTCCCTGTTGATGGCGAAGTTGGTTGGTGTTGGTGGCCGCGTAGTACTCGGCCGTGAGCTGCTCATTTCGGCGGCTGCCGAGTGCTTGCTCCAGCACACGGGTCGCGTCCTGGCAGCTCGCGCCCTCGAAGCCTTTGGTTTCGACGCTGGTTTGGCCATCGGGCCGGATCAGTATTTCAATGGTCTTCATGCTTTATCCTCCCGTGGCCAGGATGGTGAGCTTGATCGAGCCATCCGCCAGCAGCTGCTCGCTCACGGAGTGGCCGAGCTTATGAGCCTCAATTCGGGCTTTTTCTGTCGCGTAGCTTTGCATGAACCGATCCAGGGCCTGCTGATCGCCCCAGTGGCCACCAAAGTTGTCGTAGCGCAATTGGCCGCTAGCGGTGTCGCAGACGACTGGGTAGCGCCAGCCGGGCAACTGGACACCCAGGCCCGCCGCACTTTGGCCGGCAAAAAGCTGGAACGTGCTATCAACCGGCTCGGGCAGTCCGAGCCG
>DATCFX010000603.1:0-2546 GCA_036509275.1 Pirellulales bacterium
CCGCGTCGGAAAAAGAGGGCAGATCTTGGGCGTGGCCGAAAAATCCCAGCCCTCGAAGGGACTGGGCTACGGAAAACGGCAAAGCAGAAACCGCGTGAGTTCAACGCCTAGCATTTTCCACCTACTTTCGAGACGCCCACACCTCCATGCCGGCCGCCGCGACCAAAAAACCGGGCCCACGTCCCAGGCGCCGGCGGCATGCTATCCCACCCGCCACATGGCGTAAAGCACACTTTCGCCGCTCACGGTTTCCAAAATCGGCGCCCATTTTTGGGAGGAAAACCGGCCCTCGAAGGGACTGGGCTACGGAAAACGGCAAAGTAGAAACCGCGTGGGTTCAACGCCCAGCATTTTCCACCTACTTTCGCGACGCCCACGCCAAAGACCCATTGGCCGCGAACAAATGCTGTTCTTTCCGCCGGGGCGCATTATAATCAAAAGAAATTGCGACTCTTACCGGCTCGGGCGCTTCGTATCCTGCCTGAAGATGCTCGGCCGGCACCCTTTACAACGCTTCTGGCCGGACAATTGCCGGGAGCGTGGGACACTATCCAGACCCACTGCGTTTCCAGCCCCAACCGGCGGTGCGGCAATTTTTTTCGGGCCTGCATGGCCGTTTGGCGATGGTTTAGCGGTAAGCTGAACGGACCGGATCCCGCCCGATGAATCCATCCCCTTTCAAGCATGACTGGCGTATGGTCTTGAACGACGCACTCGAAGGCCGCTGGGCTTACCGCCGCTGGACCCTCATGGCGGTCGGTCTGCTGATGCTTGCCGGCTGCGGCGGCAGCGAGCATATCGATCATTATGCGGCTCCCAAGTCAGAGGCCATTGCCCAGCGGCACGGCATCCAGCCCGGCGAGCGACAGGCCCAAGCTCCGGCCGAACCTGTGCCGGCCCGGATGCTGGCGGCGGTGGTGTTGCACGACGACCAGGGCTGGTTTTTCAAGCTCACGGGCCCGCCCGAGGCGGTCAAAGACCAGACGGCCGCGTTCCGCAAGTTCATCGAATCGGTGCATTTCGTACGTTCGCTGCCCAAGTGGGAGCTGCCTTCCGGCTGGCACGAAGAGCCTGGCACGGCCATGCGGTTTGCCACTCTTCGCGTGCCCACGGCCGGGCCTTCGCTCGAGTTGAGCGTGATCAATTTGCCCAGCGACAACGAAAACAAGGACCAATACCTGCTGGCGAACATCAACCGCTGGCGAGGCCAACTGGGGCTACCCCCCACGGATTTGGCCGAACTGCCTAAGCAGCTCACGACGATCAAACTGAAAGAGGGCGAAGCGGCGCTGGTGGATTTCGAGGGACAATCGACTTCCGGCGGCATGGGCGGCGGCATGGGCGGGCCGCTGGCCGGTCGCCGCGGTGGTCCCTTTTCTGGCGACGTGACCGCTGAAGGTCGAGCACCGCATCCGCCCACGATGGCCGAAACCGGCGACGCCGGCGGCGGGCAGCCGGCCGAAATCCACTTTGACACTCCGCCCGGCTGGCACCAGGCACCGGCCGGCGGGATGCGCAAAGCCGCCTTTGATATCGGCGATCCGGAAAAACACGCCCTGGTGACCGTCATCGACTTGGGTCCCGAGGCCGGCGGCCTATTGGCCAACGTCAACCGCTGGCGTGGGCAATTGCAACTCCAGCCGATCGGCGAGGATGAACTGGAGAAACAGGTTAAGCAATTGCCCGTCGATGGGAAACAGGGGCAATATGTCGAGCTATTCGGCCCGCTCACGATCGAGCCGCGGCAGGCGACGCTGGCCGTGATGGTCGAGCACGGCGGCCTGAATTGGTTCATCAAGCTCAGCGGCGACGCGTCGATCGCCCGGCATGAGAAGCCGCATTTCGAACATTTTGTGAAGAGCTTGCAGCTAGGCCCGCCAGCGTCGGCCGAAAAAGCGGAACAATAAGACAAGACCACGAGCGCATTCGCGCGAGCGGCCGCGTGGCCTGCTCGGCGATCCTCTTGGGGCAGCAGGAGAAGTCGATGGCGACCCATACAATCACGCACGAACCGCCGATGGCAGCCACGCCGTCGCGCTCCGGCCGCGGGCCGCTGGCCCTACTGATGCTGCGGTTGTTCGCACCGTTGGCCTCGCTGCGTTTGACCGTCGGGCTGATGGCCCTGTCCATTTTTATCATCCTGGTGGCCACAATGGACCAGGTGGAAAAGGACTTCTTGCAGGTCAAACACGAGTATTTTCTGAGTTGGTTTTCCTGGGTCAATTTGCAGGTCTTCTTTCCACCGGCCTTCTTCCCCAGCCGGCCGACCGTTCCCGGCGGCTTCTGGTTCCCAGGCGGCAAACTCATCGGCTTCACCATGGCGCTCAACCTGTTGGCCGCGCATGGCATCCGCTTCAAGCTGCAAGCCCGCGGGCTGCGGCTGCTGGCGGGCGTGGCCGGCATTGCCTTGGGCTCGCTGGTCACCTGGCTGGTGATCGAGAGCGGTTCGAACAAGGCCGGGATTCTCGAGCTGCCTTGGATCAACTACGCCACGATCTGGCAGCTATTCGTGGTCGGCCTGGTGGGAATCTGGCTCGCGTCGGTCG
>DATCFX010000604.1:0-1005 GCA_036509275.1 Pirellulales bacterium
GGGCCGTGGACACAGTCGGGCTGGCCGCTTCCGGCCGCTGGGCCGGCGCTGCCAGATAATGTTGATCGAAACTGGCGGTGGCGCCCGCCGCGAGACTACGGAGTTGGTTGTGCATCGGCCCCAAAAAATGCTGCGGCACCAGGCCGATCCAGAACATGAACACCAGCAGCGGCGCCAAGGCCAGCACCTCGCGCACCGAAAGGTCGCGGATCGGTGCGTGATGGCCGTGCTGCTCTTTTTCTTTCAACGGGCCGAAGAACACGCGCTGCACGAGCCACAGCATGTACCACGCGCCCAGCACGACGCCGAAGGTGCTGATGATCGAGATCGCCTGCCACTGCACCGTGTAGAAGAACGGGGCCTCGGCCCAGCCGCGCTGGAACATCCCGGCCAGCAGCAGAAACTCGCCGGCAAAACCGTTGAGCCCCGGCAGGCCGATGCTGGAGAGCGTGAAGATCAGGAACATCGTCGATAAGATCGGCAGTTTGCGGGCCAGACCGCGGTAGTCGGCGATCTGGCGCGTGTGGTAACGTTCGTAGAGCATGCCCACCAGGGCGAACAGGCCGCCGGTGGACAGCCCGTGGTTGAGCATTTGCAGCGTGCCGCCGCCGAGCCCCAGCGGCGTGAGGGCGAAGATGCCCAGCATGCAGAAGCCCATGTGGCTGACGCTGGAATAGGCGATCAGCTTTTTCATGTCGTTTTGCGCCAGTGACACCAGCGCACCGTAAATGATGCCGGCGGCCGCGAGCCACAAGACCCAGGGCATGCAGACGACCGTCCCCTCGGGCAGCATCGGCAGGCTGAATCGCAGGAAGCCGTACGTGCCGAGCTTCAGCAGAATGCCGGCCAGGATGACCGAGCCGGCCGCCGGGGCCTGCACGTGGGCCAGCGGCAGCCAGGTGTGCAGTGGAAACAGCGGCACCTTGATGGCAAAGCCGGCGAACAGGGCCACGAAGATCCAGACCTGCGTGGAGGCGCCGATGGGATGGGCCGCCAGCGACGCGG
>DATCFX010000605.1:0-5004 GCA_036509275.1 Pirellulales bacterium
TGTCGACGAGCCGGCTCTTGACCGAGTGGCCGATCGCGTGCCCCTGGTCGACGGTAATGGCCGGATCCACTTCGACGTGGATGTCGACCAGGTATTCCAGGCCGGTTTTTCGCGCCAGCAGCTTTTCTACGCCGTGAACTCCCGGCACGGCCAAGGCCTCGGCGCGGATGGCAGCCAGCATGGGCGCATCGGCCTGGCGATCGATCAGCTCTTGCAGACTGCCCCAGAACAGCGTTCCGCCGGCGCAACAAATAATCAAGGCGACCAGCACCGCGCTAATTTTGTCCACGACGTACCAGCTGGGACCGGCCCACGTGGCCACGGCCAGCCCCAGGAGCACGATCAGCGAGCCGACCACGTCCAGGCGTTGGTCCCAGGCAGAAGTTTGGACGGCTTTTGAGCCGGTGCGGCGGGCCACGGCGATCGAATAGCGGTAGATCGCTTCGTTGGCGAGCATGCTCACCAGCGCGATAGGCAGAGTGTACCACTGGGGCGGCGACAGCAAACTGTGCCACGAGACGATGGCCTCGTAAGCCACGCCCAGCCCGGAGACGACCAGCAACACGGCGACCGTGAGCGCGGCGACGCCCTCGATCCGCATGTGACCATAAGGATGCTCGCGGTCCGGTGGCTGCTCGGCCCAAGTCAGCGCGCCCCAGATGGCAGCCGAGGCCAACGCGTCGCCAAACGAATGCACCGAATCGGAGAGCAAGGCCAAAGAATTGCCGGCCCAACCACCGACGAGCTTGGCCGCGGCCAGCGACAACGTGACGACCAGCCCCGCCAGCGCCGCCCGGCGACTCTGGCGATAAAGTTCGCGAATGTTCGTCTGGTGACGGTCCGAAGTTTGCACGCTGAATCCCAAAAAGTCGGTTCGAACGTAACGCGTCTTGCCGAAAGCCGAGGTCCGTTATACTGGCGTCGTCGATTTCGAGCGAGACGGCTGGGCCACTCCACTGTGAGGACCGCATGTCTTGGATCAGTGCCATCATCGTCGCGGCCGTCTGCGGCACCGGAGGGGAACCAATGGCCATGCTGCTCAAAAGCGAAGCATTTGCCGACGGAGCTCCGATTCCGAAGCAGTACACGGTCGAGGGGCAGGATCTCTCGCCGCCGCTCGCCTGGGACAACGTGCCGGCAAACTGCCAAGAGATGTCGCTGATTTGCGACGACTCTGACGCTCCGTCGAAAGCGCCCTGGGTCCACTGGGTGCTTTACAAAATCCCAGCCGATGTCCGCCAGTTAGCGCCCGGGGTGCCGGCCGTCGCCCGACCGCAATCGCCCGCCGGGGCCGTCGAGGGACACAACTCCTGGAAATCGGGCAACACGCTCGGCTATCGCGGGCCGGCCCCGCCGCCCGGACGCGTTCACCATTATCATTTCCGGCTGTATGCCTTGGACACGAAACTGACCCTTGCCGAGGGAGCAGACCGCGCCGCGGTGGACAAAGCCATGACCGGCCACATCCTGGCCAAAGCGCTGCTGATCGGAACATTCCAGCGCTGACGCGCGACGCGCGTCAACGGGAGAAGGGTTTTGCCATCGGCGCCGGCTCGGCCGCCAAAGCGAGATCAGGCCAACAGTAGTCGCCAAAGCCACGAAGGCGTGCGTGACCTACCGCTCGGCCCTTATTCTTGGGGCTCTTCGCGTTCTTCTGTTCAATTGTTTTGCGCTGCGTATGATTTGAGAATGCGGCGAAACTGCGAAGGTTCATTCGATGGAGACGACTGATATGTTGCCAGCAGGCTTTGTGCAGAATCATTTACGAACGATCGCCGCACAGGAAGGTGCCAGCGGAGAGACCCCGCCGCGGCCGCAAGCCGGAGCGCGCGGTCGCGACAGCGATCTGCTGGATGCCTATTCCAGGGCCGTGATCGACGTGGTGGAAGTGCTGTCACCCGCGGTGCTCGGCTTGTCCGTGACGCTCGATTCGGGACAGCGGGCAACCGGTTCCGGATTCTTGATCAGTCCCGACGGCCTGGCCATTACCAACAGCCACGTAGCTGGCGGCAGCCGCCGGGTGACGGCCGAAACCGACGAGGGAGACCGTCTGGACGCAGCGGTCGTGGGCGACGATCCGGCCACGGACCTGGCGTTGCTACGGCTCCAGGCCAACGACCTGCCCTACGCCCAACTGGGCGACTCCGACGCGCTGCGCGTCGGCCAACTGGTGATTGCGATGGGCAGCCCGCTGGGCTTGCAATCGACGGTCTCGACTGGCGTGGTCAGCGCCCTACGGCGGACGATGCGTGGCCGCGACGGCCGGTTGATCGAGAACGTGATCCAGCACGCGGCACCGATCAACCCGGGCAATTCCGGTGGTCCGCTGGTCGACTCGCGAGGTCGGGTCGTGGGCGTGAACACGGCGATCATTGCCATGGCCCAAGGGCTGGGGTTTGCGGTGCCAAGCTCGACGGTCGACTGGGTCGTGGGCGAGATCCTGACGCACGGCCGCGTGCGCCGCCGGCAGTTGGGCATTGTCGCCACGGCGGTTCGGCTGCCGCGCAAACTGGTCGGCCAGCTCGACCTGTTGGCGAGCGAAGCGGTCGAGGTGATCGACGTGGCCGCCGGCGGCATGGCCGATCGGGCCGGCATGCGGGCAGGCGACATCATCGTGTCGCTGGACGATCGCGTGGTGACCTCGGTCGACGATCTGCACCGCCTGCTGGCGATCATGCCGGCCAGCCATGAGTTCGAATTGCAAATCGTGCGCGGCTCCGTCACGCGGATGATAACGATCGGGGCATAAGACGGCCTGGTTGAATGCAGGTGCTTCCATGCGCGCCACGCTCATCGCTCTGTTCGCGTCGCTCGTTTATCTGCCGACGGCTTATGTGCGGGCAGAACCGGCGAAACCGGCCGCCGCCGCGACCGAGCCGCAGGCTGCGCAGCGAACTGCGACGGCCGCTGCGCCGTCGGCAACAGCCGCGAAATCCGCGGCTGACGAGCTCGCGAGCCGGCCCGAGCCGTGGCGCTATCAGTGGCACAACAACCACTGGTGGTACTACACGCCGCAAGATTCGTGGCTATATTACGACTCGCACGGCTGGCAGACGTACGTTCCGCCCACGGCCATGTACTCGTCACCCAGGTATCACCGCTCGTACACTACGCAAAAGCACGTCGATCCTGGCCATTCGCTGGACACAACCGGCAACTATCCCCGCTATTGGCTCTGGCAGCGGCTGGGCAATTAACCGTGAACGTGTCTACCTGGATGAGGAGGCTCTGATGCCGCCAAGTCGGCGTGTCGCCGTTTTCGCTCTCGTCCCGCTGCTCGCCTGCCTGCTGTGCGTCTCGCCGAACTGTCATGGAGAAGCCGGCGACGTCGATGTCGCAACTTTGAAGAACAAAGTGTTGTGCGGCTATCAGGGCTGGTTCCGCTGCCCGGGCGATGGCAGCGGCGAGGGCTGGGTCCACTGGGGCCGCAATGGCAAGCGGCTGGCGCCGGACACGCTGACGTTCGAAATGTGGCCCGACATGGCCGAGTACACCGCGGCCGAGCGCTACCCGGCGCCCGGCTTCAGCTATCCCGACGGGCGAGCGGCGGAACTCTTCAGTTCGGCCAACGCGCGCTCTGTGCTGCGGCATTTCCAGTGGCAGCGGCAATACGGCATCGACGGCGTGTGGTTGCAGCATTTTGTCGTCGACTTGCCCGGCGGTCCGATCCAGCAGCGTTATCCGTCGCGGCGTAGGGTGCTCGAACACGTGATCGAGGCGGCCCGGCAGACCGGCCGGGCCTGGGCATTGTCGTACGATATGGCCGGCATGCCGGCGGAACGGATTTACGACGTGCTCACGGCGGATTGGAAAAAGATGGTCGATGCGCGGATCACCGCCGGGCCGCGCTATCTGCACGAAGACGGCCGGCCGGTCGTGCAGGTCTGGGGCTTCTATCGCTCGAGCGCCGGCAACACGGTGACGCCGGAGGTGGCTCACAAGCTGATCGATTTTTTCAATGCACCGGGTCCGTACTCGGCTTACCTGGTCGGCGGCGGCGATTGGGACTGGCGCCGCGACCCGCAGTGGCAGGAGATCGTGTTTCGCTTCGATGCCTACGCGCCCTGGAACGTGGGCAATCAGCGCCGCGACGCGCAGGGCGACGTCCACGCTTCGACAGGCTGGTGGGCCGCCGACAAGCAGGCCTGCGAGCGGCGCGGCGTGCGCTGGCTGCCGGTCGTGTATCCCGGCTTCAGTTGGGACAACCTGAAGCAGAAGCCGCCGGGAACAACCACGATCGCCCGTCGCGGCGGGCGCTTTTTGTGGGAGCAGTTTCACGAGCTGTCCACGATGCACGTCGACGGCGTGTACGTGGCCATGTTCGATGAAGTGGACGAAGGGACCGCGATCTTCAAAGTCAGCAGCCAGCCGCCGACGCAGGCCCATTTCGTCGGCTACGACGGCCTGCCCAGCGACTGGTACCTGCGGTTGGTCGGCGAAGCCGCCGGCCGGCTCAAGCAGCATCGCCCGATCCCCGCCGAGATACCGATCAAGCCCTGATCGGCTTAGGCTACGGTTGGTCCTGTGGTGCGCGGCGCGCGCCCTGTGGCGGCAGCGGTTTCGGCGGATCGGCCAATTCGAACGCCGACAAACTCCGCAGTTCGATCGGCGGCGGCGAATCTGGCGGCAGCGAGGCCAAGACTTTTTCGAGCCTGCTGCGGGCCGCAACGACCTTCGGTTCGGTGCTGGCGGCCAGGTTGTGTTGTTCCTCTCGATCGGCCTCGACGTCGAAAAGCTCGCCGGTCGAGTAGAGCTTGTAGCGCGTGTCGCGGACTGCGCGGCGCGTGTTGAGCTGGTTCAGGATCCATTGCCGCGGCGGCGGTGCGGACGGATCTCGCAAGATGCCGGCTTGCGAACGCCCGTCGAGCTTCAAATTCGGCGGCAGCCCGATGCCGGCCAGGTCGCACAGCGTGGGAAAGACGTCGGTGAAATCGGTGAGCGGCACGGTGCGGCCGCCGGGAATCAGGCGTGGGCAGTTGAAGACCAGGCCCACGTCGCTGCCCG
>DATCFX010000606.1:0-5390 GCA_036509275.1 Pirellulales bacterium
GCCGGCGACCAGCCCCGCCGCGTTGGTCAAGGCGAGCGTGCTGCTGCTGGCGGGGATCGAAACGCCGGCGATATTCACGCCCACCGGCGCCTCGCCAAAGTAGGCGTTGAGCGTGCCTGTGGCGGTGGCGGCCTGCGACAGCGTGAGGTGATAGGTGTCGGTAATGCTCGCCACCGTGGTTCCCTGCGCGATGCCGGCGCCGATCACCGGCTCGCCGACCACGATGCCCAGCGTGCTGGGCACCACGATCGTGGCGCTGCCGCTGGTGGTGCCCGTAATCTGCGAGTTGGGCGCTAGTGCCGCGAACACGGCGCTGGTGACCGCACTCGTCGTGTTCGCCGACAACGTCACGGTAGTGCCAGACAATCCGGTGATGTAGGTGCTCGTCGGGATGCCGGTGCCGGTCACCGTCTGGCCGACGTTCAAGCCCGCGGCAGTGCCGAGACTCAGCGTGTTGGTGTTGCTGGTGTTGGTCACGCCAATTGTTTGCGCGGCCTCGGGGGCGAACAGCAGCACGCCGCTGGCCGTCGTGCCGCCGAAGTTGTTCGACAGGGTCACGGTCGTACCGGACACGCTAAGCACGGTCGTGCTGGCTGCCAAGGTGGCCGCCGAGCCAGGCGTGCCGATGGTCACCACGTCGCCGGGCAGGACGCTAAAGCCGGCCGGCACGGTGATGGAGTTGCTGCCGCTGGTGAGCGTCTCGCCGCTGAGGACCTGGGTGGTCGGGAAGTTGAGCTGCGTGCCGGCCGCCGTGGCGCTGCCGGTCGTGACGTTGGCGCTCAGCGTATATTGCGTGGCGCTGACGATGCTGGTGATGATCGCCCCGGCCGGCTGGCCCAGCGCCGCGGCGTTGACCGATTGGCCGACCACGAGGCCCGTGGCACCGCCGTAGTAGGCGGCGCCGGGCAACGTGACTGTGTTGCTGCTGGTGGTCGTCGACGTAGTCCAGGCGGTGGGCAACGTGTTGAGCGTCAGGGTGCTAGCGCCCGACTTTTCCAGGGTCACGGAGCCCAACAGGCCGTTGTCGACGATCGGGCTGTTAATGATCGTCGCGGCGTTGGTGTAGGCGTACAGGGTCGTGGGCAAATTGACGGCGGCGCCCGCGGTGAGCTGGCCGCCGGCGACGGTGCCGGCGCCACTGGCCAACAGACCGCCCGAGCCGAGCGTCAGCGTGTCGCCTTGCGTGTTTAAGGTGGCGGCAAAAGCGCCGAGCTTGACGGAGTTGACCGTGCGCTCGGTAACGCCGCCGACGGCGGCCGCGACGCTAATGTTGTCGCTCGCCACGCCGGCGGACAGGAGATCCGCGGAGTAGTTCCCAAACGGCAGCACCGACAGGCCGATCGAGCCGGTGGCCGTCGCGGCGGCGGCCAGCGTGATCGTGTCGTTTGTCGCGTTGATCGAGGCGATCACGTCGTTGGCCGGAATCCCGGTGCCGGAGACAAGCTCGCCGACGGCCAGCCCAGACGTGCCGGGCACGCCCACGATAATGCTGCCGCTGGTGGTCTGGGCCGAGCCGGGCAGGAGCATCGAGGTGCCAAGGGCGCCGTAGCCGGCGAAACCGGTGGCGACCGAAATCGCCGAAGTCGGCGCCAGGTAGCCGGCGTAGTCCGTGCTGTTGGCGATGGCCCAGCCGCCGATGATGCCGTTGTTCACCGCCGGGGCGGTAGTGAAGACCAACTGGGTGTTGGAGCCCGAGTTCGTGGGGTTGGTGCCGGCCACGGCACTGACCGGTGCGCCCAGCGCGCCGCCGGTGACAGTGACGTTAAACGTGCCTTGGCCAGTTTGGGTCAGGCTACTGGAGGTGAGCACGACGCTGCTGCCGTAGTTGCTCGTGCTGGCCCACAGCGTCGAAGTGACCGTATTGGCGCTGCCGGAGGCGGAGATCGCGCCCAGCGTCAGGTTGTTGGTTCCCTGGCTGGCGTAGTAGTTGAACGTGCCGCCGGCGAAATTGATCGTGGGATTGGTGGCCGGCAGACGGCTGGTGCTGGTGGCCAGGCCGGTATTGTCGTAAGTCAGCGCGGCGTAGTTCAGGTTGATGCCGGTGGTGCCGGCGATCGAGCCGCTGTCGCGCAACAGCAGCGTACCGCCCATCACGTTCGTCGTGCCGGTGTAGGAATTGGCGCCGGAGAGCTCCAGCGTGTTGGCGCCTTGCTTGACCAGCGAGATGACCTGGGTGCCAGGCGCGCCGCCGATCGAGCCGGAATAGGTGGAGGTTCCTGTACCCGCTTCGACAACCGTCAACGTAGCCGAACCGGTGCTGGTGATGATATTGCCAGCCTGACCGGCCAGGGGGTTGACGCTGCTCAGCCGGCCGACCGCCTGGCTGTTGCCATTCAGGTCGAACGTGCTGCCGACGCCGTTCATCTGCAAATCGAGCACCGTGGGGGTGCTGGCCGTCGGGTTCACCAGGATCGGGTTGTTGCCCAGCGAGGCACCCAGTTGCAGCGTGCCACCGTTGATCACCGTGCCGTTGCTGCCGGTCGCGCCGGTGTAGTACTCCGGCGTGTTGAAGATCAACGTGCCGCCCTGGGCCACCACGACGCCGTTGGTGGTGTTGATGATCGAGTTGTTGAGGGTCAGCGTGTTTCCCGCGGTGACGTTCAGATCCATCGTCACGGTGGCACTGGTCAGGGCCACGTTGCTGCCCAGCGTGCCGCCCAGCGCGAGCAAACCGCCGGAGTTCAGCGTCACAGTCATCAAGCCGCTGGCGTCGTAGTTGCCGCCGGTGGCGCCGAACACATTCGTAAAGCCGGTGCCGCCGGACAGCAGGGTCAAGCTGTTGGCCGTGACGTTGGTGGTCAACACGGTTTCCGCCGCGGTGGTGGCGGCGCCGATGCCGACATTGGTCGTCGTGCCGGTGATGGCCGCGGAGTTGCCCGCCGTGCCGCCGGCCAATTCCGTCGTCTGGTTCAACGGGCGGAGCACCTTGCTGGTGGGATCCAGCACGACAAAACCGCTGCCGGTGCCGGTAGATGAGGGATCGCCGATGATATCGGGCCGGATCGACATGGTCACGCTGCCGTCGGCACCACTGCCCTGCGTGCCAGGAACGGTCAGTATGCCGGCAATTCCGATCGTGCCGTTGCCGGCCCCGACGCTCGAGGCGGCACCCAAAATCAGCAGGCTGTCGGAACCGGTCTGGGCCGTGACGTTGGTGACCGTGGGGAGCAGCACGTTCAGGTTCACGCCGCCTGTGCCGGGGGTCAACACGATTTCGCTGCCGCCGGAGCCAAGCGTCAGCACCGCGCCCAGCGTTTCGGTAATCGCCGTGCTGCCGCCGGTGATCGCCAGCGTGCCGCCTTGCATCGTCAGCCCGCGGGCTTGGCCGTCGAAGGCGTAACCGGCGGCTGTGCTGCCGGCGGTGAGGCCGTTGGAGCCGTTGATGCCCAAGCGGCCGCTGACGGCGTTGACGCTGTTGTCCAACGTCAGCGTGCCGCCGGCGTTGAGCGTGTAATTGGTAAAGCCCAGCGTGCCGGCATTGTTCGACGCGTCGCTGCCGCCCAGCAGCACGCTGCCGCCGCCCACGGTCAACGTGCCCAGCGGCTGGCTGGCATTGTTGCCGCCCAAGGTCCACTGGCCGCTGCCGATCTTGGTGACGCTCAGCAGGCCGCTGGTGTAGTCGCTGGTGATCGTGCCGGAGAAGGTGGTGCTGGTGTTGTCGCTACCGGTCACCAGCGTGCCGGCGGCCGTGGCGCTGAAGTTCTTGATGGTGCTGCCCGCCGCACCGCTGACCGATCCGACCTCGAGCTCGGTGGCCACGCCGCGCATGTCCAGCGCGGCGCCGCTGCTCAGGGCGATGGTGGTGTTCTGATAATTCGAGTAGGCGCCCAGCAGAATCTCGGTGCCGCTAGCGACGCTGAGGCTCAACTGGGCGGTGCTGGCGCCGCCCAGCGACAGGGCGCCGGTGCCGTCGACGTTGACCGTGCCGCCGCTGGTGATATTGGCGTTGATCGCCAGGCCGGCCTGGTAATTCGTGAAGCTGTTGTTGCCGACGTTGCCGTCGGCGTTGTAGGCCAGCGTGATTTCAGCCGTGCTCGGCAGGGCCAGGTTGCCAAAGACGGACGCCACGGTCCGCAGGTCCTGCACGTTGCTGACGCCGAGCGTGCCGGTCGTGTTGGTGAGCGTGAGCACGCCCGCGCCGGTCGTGACCGTCGCGCCGTTGCCGCCGTTGCTGCCGCCCAACGACTGCATGGCCAGGCTGGCGAGCGATTGGTTGAAGCCGTTCAAGTCGAACTGCGCTTCGCCCAGCACGTTGACCGTGGCGAGCGGGTTGATCTGGCTGCTGGCGAACAGCCGGATCACGCTGTCGGCCACGGCCAGCGAATCGGTGGCGCTGTTGTTGCTGCCGTTGAGATAGACCTCGGTGTTGGTGCCCAGCGTATGGCCCGAGCCGGTCTCGTCGTCCAGCTCGGCGATCACGCCGGAGACATAGGTGGCGCCGCTGTAGGTGTTGTTGTTGTTGTTCACCAGCACGGCCTGCCCGTTGGCGAAGCCCATGCCGCTCATCACCAGGGAGGCGGTGCCGGTAATCTGCGAGTTGATCGTCAGGATGCTGTTGCCCTGGTTGATGAACAGTTCCGGGCCGGTCGTGGTGATGATGCCGGGCAGCGCCGGCGTGCCGATCGTGCGGTTGTTGGCGTCGGTGCCGGACAGGATGCCGCCGCTGGTGATGGTCAACGTGTCGGTGGCGCTCAGGAAGCTAACCGTCGCGGCCGCGCCGTTGATCGTCAATGAATTGATCGTCTGGCCGCCGCTGGTGACCGCGGCATTGCCGCCCAGGCGGATGTTGGCCGTCGGATCGGCATTGCCCGCCAGGAACGAGACATACTGCATCGAGGCGTCCAGCGGGCGGACGCCGACGGACGGGCCGTAGGTGGCGAATTCCACGTTCGCTCCGCCGGTGACCGGATCTTCGGCGCCGTAGACCACGGCCCAGCCGCCGATGGTCCCGCCCGACAAGGTGGGCGCGGTGTTGAACGTGACGCTCGGGTTGTCGCCGATGCCGCCGGTGCCGGCGTAGAAGGTCAGCGTGCTGCCGGTGGCCCGCGTGAACGTGCCGCCGATTTCGATCGCGGCGGTGCCGACGCCCGTCGCGGCGGCCGAGACGCCCACGTCTTCGCGGATCACGCTGGCGCCGCCGGTCAACGACAGGTTGTTGATCGAGATCGAATCGTCGGTGCCGCTGCGGCTGATGAACTGGAAGCCGCCGCCATTGAGCGTCAGGTTCGCATTGCTCGGCAGGCGATTGGCCAGGGCCTGGATGCCCGTGTCGTTCCATTGCAAGGCCGAATTGACGACCGTGACGCTGGTGCTCGTGATCTGGCCCTGGTCCACGAGGCTCAGCACGTTGCCCACGACCAGCGTGCTGCCGGTGTAGCTGCTCTCGCTGG